>CAXRCQ010000026.1:0-2876 GCA_964228845.1 Blastomonas sp. | reverse complement strand
GCGGTCTATCATTATGCCTTTGTCACCGACAGCGTCGAAGGCCTGATCGCGGTCAATATCGACACGCTGGCCGATGGCGAGTTCCGCAACAATTTCTTCAAGCGCACGCTGACCTGGAACCCGGACAATGTGCTGAAGGGGGCGCGGCACATCACGCTGGCGGGCGATTATGCCTATATCACCGCCGATGCGGGGCTGGTGGTCGTGCGCCTGTCCGATCCGATCCCGGCCAATCCGCCGCGCGACTATGATTACAGCAAGCTCAACCCGCAATTGATGGCGGTGCTGCCGCTCAACGATGCGCGGGCCAGCGCGGTGCAGTTCCGCTATCTCTGGGTGACCGACGCCGAGGGCATCAAGCTGTTCGACATCACGCGGCTGGAAGCGCCGGTGGCAGTGCCCTCGGGCACGGTGCGGCTGGCCGATGCGCGCAAGCTCTATCTGGCGCGCACCTTCGCCTATGTCGCCGCCAAGCAGGACGGGCTGGTGATCCTCGACATCACCAATCCCGAAGCGCCGCGCGAGTATATGCGTTACAATGCCGGGGGGCAGCTCACCGATGCCGAGGACGTGATCGTCGGATCGACCAACGCGACGTTGTTTGCCTATGTCGCCGATGGCCGCAACGGGATGAAGGTGCTGCAGCTGACCTCGCCGTCGAGCCAGCCCAATTTCTACGGCTTCTCGCCCGATCCGCGCCCCGAACTCATCGCCTGGACCCGGACGCCGACACCGGCCATCGCGGTCGCCAAGGGTCTCGATCGCGACCGCGGCGTCGATGAATCGGGTGGGCAGGTGGCGATCTTCGGACGCCTCGGCTCGCGCCCGTTCAACCGGACCGAGATGGAAAAGCTTTTCCTCAACAAGGCGGGCCGGCCGTACAAGGTGAGCGATACCGTGACCATGGCCGACTGGCTGGGTCCGCGCCCGGCGATGCTGACCGCGCGGGGTCAGTAAGGTTTGCTGCGGGGGCTGCTGCGCCGATTGCGAGGCGGGCGGCCCCCCGGTGCTCTGCGCGGCAAGGCGGAGGTGCTGGTTGCAGCCATCGCGCCGATGATCGGCGGCGAGGCTCTGGCCCTGGTCGTGCAGCTGATACCGCGCAATTTCGGGCTGCGCGATCTGGGCGGTGCTGCCCCGATCGGCGATGCGGCTGCGACCTGGGACACGGTGACCGATGCCTTGCAGCGGCACCAGCCCATCACGCCTTACTATCTGGTCGATTTTTTCCGCGAGCTGGGGTTGGTCACACGCGATCCCAGCGGGCTGGCGCTGTTCGATGCTGCATTGTCCGAGCAACTCACCAAGGCCGCGCAGGACCATCGCGGGGTCGTGCCGACGATCACTCTGTCAGGCTTTGATGTCGATGCCATCTCGTCCGATCGATTGCGCTATTCATCCGCCGATATCGCCGCCAATCATGCCGCGATCCGCGACCGCTGGCAGGATTAGTCCGCCTCGACCGTCAGCGCCTCGATGGTCAGCGTCATGGCGGGCATGCCTTCCTCGCGTCGGTGGATCTCGCTGACGATGATGTCGGCAACCAGATGCCCGGCGATCCGGAACTCGTGTTCGGGCAGGACGCTCGCCAGCCATTCGCCGGTACGAACGCCGTCCTCGCCCAGGAGCGAAACACGCATCGCGTGGCGCATGCCGGTAAAGGTCGCGCTGGCCCAGGCCGTGCCGCGATGCTCTTCCAGCTCCGCCGCGCCCCGGGCGAGCGTCAGCACCGCACGGATCAGCGCGGTGGCGGGGTCGTGGCGAATCTTCTGATGGATCATGCCTGCTCCTGTCGATAAATGTTCATGAAATGTTCTATCCGATTCCGCAAGGCCTCGCGCGGTTCGCGGCCCCGGCGCAGGTCATCGACCAGACGCGGATCGCGTGCGGACAGACGGCCGAACCGGGTGCGCGGCATCCCCGTTTCGCGCAGGAATTTCTCGACGAGGCGCAGCAGCGGCATCGGCATTCTCCTTCGAGGGTCAGTGCGGGAAGAGAGTCCGGAGGAAGAGCGTAGGAATATTCCTATAAGCGATTCGCGTGATGTAGGAAATATCCTTGAGAAAATCCCCTTCGATGCTATATGTCCGTTATGGATGATGATGTTCGCCAGACGCTGGAACGGTTGATTGCGGCGCGGGGGGTGAGCCTGGCCGGCGTGTCGCAGCTGCTCGGCAAGAACCCCGCCTATATCCAGCAGTTCATCAAGCGCGGCACGCCCAAAAGGCTCGACGAGCGCGACCGGCGCATCCTGGCGCAGTTTTTCGGGGTGAGCGAAGCGCAGCTCGGTGCGCCTGACGATGAGGTGCAGGCGAGGCCCGGCAGGGCAGGGCGCGTGCCCATTCGCGTGAGCCAACCGCACCGCACATTGCCCGCGCGCATGCGCCTGATCCCGCGCCTTGCCGTGGAGGCTTCGGCAGGACCGGGCGCACTCGCCGAAGACGAGATGCCCGTCGCCGAGATCGCGTTCGACGAGGCCTGGCTGCGGCGGCTGGGCGCTGGCTCTGACGCCGTGACGATGATCCGCGTCGAGGGCGATTCCATGGCCCCGACGCTCAGCGACGGCGACGATATCCTGGTCGCGATGCACTCTGGCACCGGCACGCCCCGCCGCGATGGCATCCATGTCCTGCGCATGGACGACGCGCTGATCGTCAAGCGGCTCGCTTTCCGTCCCGACGGGCGGCTGTCGGTCACCTCGGACAATGCGCTCTATCCGAGCTTCCCCGATCTCGCGCCCGACAGCGTGCATATCGTCGGACGGGTGATCTGGGCGGGGCGTCGGGTTTGAACGAATGGTTATTGAATTTTTCGTACGATTCGTTATAAACCATCATCGTGCGACAGATAATCTACGCCCGGGATGCGCTGAAGACGTT
>CAXRCQ010000025.1:0-7067 GCA_964228845.1 Blastomonas sp. | reverse complement strand
GATCGAGGCGCTGACCGGCGCGGTCGTCATCCCCGCGCTCGTCTTCCTCATCCCCATCCATGCCGCGATGCTGGGGCTCGTCCTGTTCATCATGACGCTGATGGGAGTGACCAACCATATGGGCTGGGAGCTGTTTCAGCGCTGGCTGGTCCCGCTGCCCTGCGCCACGAACACGACCTGCGAAAAGCGCGGCGGGCCGAAGCTGAAGCTGGGATTGCGCGAAAAGCCGATGCCTTCTCTCGGGATTCCTGCAAAGGTATCGAGCTTGTTGTTGCCATTCTCGTCATGGACGATGGCGAGCGCATATTCGCCCGCAGGCAGGTTCTCGAACCGCGCAATACCGTCCTTCGCGCGCGCGGTCAGGCGATAGGCGCTCTTGTCCTTGTCGCAATCGGGAAAGCTCTTCTCGTTCGCCGTCAGGCACAGCTGCAACAGCCCCTTGGTGGAGCGGAGTTGATCGACCGTGATCTCGACCGTGCTCAGCGGCGCGGCACCGGGCAAGGCGGCCATCGCCATGAAACCGATTGCGCACGTGGGAAGCAGCTTTTTCATGTCTCTCTCCGGATCAGGCCGAGCGGGTCGCATCGCCCAGCGATGCGTCCTCGCGCGGTCGCGACTTTCTGTCCTGAAAGGCCCCCAGCCCTTTGTCCGTCCTGCATAGCCTGTCCCAGAAGCGGAAATAAAGTCCATAATTGCAAGTGTAGCGGGCATGATGAAGCTGGTGGTGGCTCGCGGTTATCAGCCCCCGGCCTAACCGCCCCTGAACCAGCCAGCGCGGAAACAGCTCCCAGCCCATATGGTTGGTCACTCCCATCAGCGTCATGATGAACAGGACGAGCCCCAGCATCGCGGCATGGATGGGGATGAGGAAGACGAGCGCGGGGATGACGACCGCGCCGGTCAGCGCCTCGATCGGATGAAAGCTCATCGCTGCCCAGGCGGTCGGCGGGCGGCTGTCATGGTGCACCGCATGCGCGATGCGGAACCATCTGGGCACATGCATCCAGCGGTGCGTCCAGTAGAACCATGTATCGTGCGCGAACAGATAGAGCAGCACCGACACCGGCAGATACCAGAGCGGCCAGGCGCTCCAGTCGGTATAGATCTCCGTCCAGCCCCGGTTCTGCCAGCCCCAGGCGACGATGCCGGTGGGAATGCCATAGATGGCCGCGCTGTACAGCGACCAGCGAATTTCCCGGCCGATCTGCGGCTTCAGCCCCTGGTAGAGCCCCGGGCGCACGCGCTCGGTCAGCCAGGCAAACAGCCCGCTGGTCAGCAGATAGCGCACCCCGACGATCAGCGTCATCGCCATGGCGGACAGCACGATATGGGAAGAACCGAGCATGCGCCCGTGTAGCGCGCTTCGCCCGTGCTGCAAAGCGCGCCTTCCGCCCTCCCATCGCATCGCCCGCTGCGACAGATTGGGACAGTCACGATTTCGGAGCCAGGAAATGTTCCATTTCGCTTGAAATCGCTCTAGGGCGGACAGGACATGAAATCCCCGCGCAATATTTCCAGCAAGACGCTCAAATGCGATGTCGCGATTCTCGGCGGCGGCCTCGCCGGCGGGCTGATCGCGCTCGCGCTGCGTCGCAAGCGGCCCGAGCTCGACGTGCTGCTGATCGAGGAAAGCGCGACGCTGGGCGGCAACCATATCTGGTCGTTCTTCGGCCCCGATGTCGCGGGCGAGCATCGCTGGCTGGTCGCGCCGCTCGTCTGCCATGGCTGGCGCGGGTATGACGTGAAATTCCCGGGCCACGAGCGCGGGCTGGAAGAAAGCTATTACTCGATCCTCTCCGACCGGTTCGACGCCTATCTGCGCGAGGCTATTCCCGCGCACAATATCGTCACCGGGGTACGCGCGCTCGCCGCCAGCCAAACCAATGTCGTGCTGGAAAACGGCGCGCGGATCGAGGCGGGCGGCGTCATCGATGCGCGGGGCGGCGGCAATGTGCGCCATCTGCGCTGCGGCTGGCAGAAGTTCATGGGGCAGATGCTGCACCTCAGCGAACCGCACGGCCTCACCCGCCCGATCGTGATGGACGCGACGGTCGAGCAGATGGACGGCTATCGCTTCGTCTACTGCCTGCCGGTGAGCCCGATGGAAATCTTCGTCGAGGACACCTATTACAGCGACAGCTCGGACCTCGACACCCAGGCGCTGTCCGCGCGGATCAGTGCCTATGCCGATGCCAAGGGCTGGCAGGTCGAGCGGGTGAGCCGCACCGAGACCGGCGCGCTGCCGGTGGTCTATGGCGGCGATTTCGGCGGATACTGGCAATCGACCGGGGGCGATGTCGCCAAGGCGGGGACGCGCGCGGCGCTGTTCCATGGCCTGACCGGCTATTCGCTGCCCGATGCGGTGCGCCTCGCCGCGCATATTGCCGAGATGCCCGACCTGTCGGGCGCGGCGCTCGCCGAGATGAGCCGCAGGACAAGCCTCGACCATTGGCAGGCGGACGGTTTCTACCGGATGCTCACCAAGATGCTGTTCAAGGCCGCCGGCCCCGACGAGCGCTACCGCGTGCTGGAACGCTTCTACACGCTGCCCGACGGCCTGATTGCCCGCTTCTATGCCGGCAAGTCGACGATGATGGACAAGATGCGCGTTCTGGCCGGCCGCCCCCCGGTCCCGATCTGGCGCGCGATCCGCGGGCTGCTGAGCTGATAGCGCACCGACGACTGCGGCGCTGCCGGGCGCGCCGCAACGCTTGATTCGTCCATATCGCGCTGGAAAATTGGAGGCCCGAGCCGGAATCGAACCGGCGTGCAAGGATTTGCAGTCCTCTGCGTCACCACTCCGCCATCGGGCCACCGTGGGGAAGGAGCGCGCATTGTGCCGGATTGGCAGGAAAGTCAAGACCGAAGAGCAGGCTGATGGCGAGCCGACCTGTCCGGTAGGCGAACAGCAGTGGCGAAATGACGCAAATGCTGTATTGCCATGATAATACAGCCGTGCCATAACCAGATGGACGGTGATGTCGATTGCATTTTGCAACCGGAAGGCTATCAAAGCGGGCGTGATGTCCCGTTAGGGCTTGCATCGCTGTCCGCATATTCTAGGGCGCTTGGACATGACCGATACACACACTCTTGCTCCGACCGATTTCGCCGCAGCCCGCAGGCACATGATCGAAAGCCAGCTGCGTCCCAGCGATGTCAGCGATCCCGTCGTCATCGCCGCGATGGCCGTGACCGCGCGCGAGGATTTCGTGCCCGAAAGCCACCGCGCCATTGCCTATATCGACCGTTCGGTTCCGCTGGGTGGCGGACGCGTGCTGAACCCGGCTCTTTCCACCGGGCTGATGCTTACCCGCGCCGAGCTGACGAGTGATGACAGGGTGCTGCTGATCGGATCGGGCACCGGCTATATGGCGGCCCTGCTCGCCGGTATCGTATCGAGCGTCGTCGCCGTCGAACAGGATCGTGCCTTGGTCGAACTGGCAAAGGCCCGGCTGGCGGGGGTCGCCAATGTCGAAACCGTCGAATCGGATTTGGCGGCGGGCCATGTCGCGCAGGCGCCCTACAGCCTGATCATCATCGATGGCGCTGTGGAGCAGGTCCCGGAAGCCATCGTGGCGCAGCTCGCCGATGGCGGACGGCTGGTGACCGGGCTGAACGAGGCGGGCGTTTCGCGCCTCGCCATCGGACGCCGCCAGGCCGGTGCATTCGCACTGGTGCCATTTGCCGATACCGACATCGCACCGCTTGCGGCCTTTGCCCGGCCAAAGAGCTACACCTTCTGAAGCAGACGCCCCGTCCTTGGCACGGGCGGCGGACGACAAGAGAACCGGATAGATGAAGACTTCGCTTTGGATGGCCGGTTGTGGTGCGGCACTGGTTCTGGGCAGCGCGCCCGCGCAGGCAGACACGCTGCGCGACGCGCTGATTGCCGCCTACCAGACCAACCCGACGCTCAATGCCGCACGTGCGCAGCAGCGCGCGACCGATGAGGGCGTTCCGATCGCGCTGGCCGACGGGCGGCCGAATTCGCAGGTCCAGGCGCAATATTCGGAGAACTTCCTCAATCCCGCCAACGCCTTCACCGCGCCGTCACGCACCGTCAGCGGCAATATCAGCCTTGATGTCCCCATCTATTCGGGCGGTACCGTGCGCAATGCGATCAAGGCCTCGAAGACCAGGGTCGAGGCAGGCCAGGCCGATCTGCGCGGCACCGAGGCAAGCGTGTTCAGCAATGTCGTCGCCGCCTATATGGACGTGATCCGCGACGAGGCGATTGTCGGGCTGCAGCGCCAGAATGTCGAGGTGCTCGACGTCAACCTCCAGGCTTCGTCCGACCGGTTCGAGATCGGTGACGTGACCCGCACCGACGTGGCCCAGTCGGAAGCGCGGCTGGCGATCGCGCGAAGCGATCTTCAAACAGCTGAAGCGAACCTCATCCGCAGCAAGGAAACTTATATCCAGCTGGTCGGGCGCGCTCCCGAGGCGTTGGAACCGCCGCCGCCGCTGCCCAACCTGCCCGATGCGCCCGAGGCTGCGGTGGCGACCGCGCTCGACAGCAATCCTGACCTCGAGGCCGCGCGCGAACGCGTCAAGGCCGCAGAGTTCGATGTGAAGTCGGCGCGCGGCGCTCGGCTGCCGCGCGTCGGACTGTTCAGCCAGGGCAACTATCAGAACTTCCTCGGCACCTTGGGCAGCGCGCTGTTCCAGGGCAATTTCGTGCAGGAACAGTCGAGCGCAGCCGCCGGCGTGCAGCTGACCGTTCCGGTCTATCAGGGCGGCCGCCCCGGCGCGCAGATCCGCCGCGCCCAGGCCGTGACCGGCCAGGCGATGGAGCAGGAAATCGCGGTCGAACGCAGCATCATCGCGCAGGTGCGCGCCGCCTATGCAAGCTTCAACGCCTCGCTGCAGGTGATCGAATCGTCGCAGCGCGCGGTCGATGCCAACACGCTGGCGCTGGAAGGCGTGCGCGCCGAGAACAGCGTGGGCAATCGCACAATTCTCGACATTCTCGATGCCGAACGCGAACTGCTCAACGCGCAGGTGCAGTTGGTGACCGCGCGGCGCAACGCGTATGTCGCGGGCTTCACGCTGCTCGCGGCGATGGGCCGGGCCGAGGCGCGCGATCTGGGGCTCGATGGCGGGCTGCTCTACGATCCGGAGATCAATTACGAGCGCGTCCGTGACAAGATCAACGATTTCGATTCGGACAAGGACCCGGTCGCCCAATCGACGCGCACCGTTGACAGCCCGGCGCAAAATGCCGCACTGATCGGCCCGCCCAACCAATAGGCCGGGCACGGGGCGAATCGGATCAGGGGCCAAGGGAATGACACGCGATATCGGCGAGCCGAGCCTCGAAGAGATTCTCGCCTCGATCAAGAAGGTGATCGCCGAGGACGGCCGCAAGCCGCGCCGCCCTGCTCCGCAGCGCCCAGCACCCCAGCGTCAGACGGCGCCGGTCGACGATATTCTCGAACTGACCGACAGCGTGGAACCCGAAGCCGAAGCAGAGCCCGAAGATGCACCGCTGATCAGCCGCGCAGGCGAACAGTCGATGCGCGAATCGCTGGCGGTGCTTGCGACCCTGACCGAACCCGGCGTGAGCCCGCAGATCGTGCGATCGGGCGAAACCTCGCTCGAAGCCATGGTGCGCGACATGCTGCGCCCGATGCTGGCCGAATGGCTCGACAAGAACCTGCCGCCGATCGTCGAGACGATGGTCGCGAAGGAAATCGGGCGTATCACCGGCCGCAAGGGCTGAGCTTCCCCTTTGCACCCGGCCTTGCCGAGTGGTAACGCCTGAAACCATGAAGAAATTGCTCCTCTCCGCGCTGGTTGCCAGCGCGCTCTCGCCCATTGTCGTCACCCCCGCCGCCGCCCGGCCGATGACCGAGACGGACCTTGCGACCTTCAACCGGCTGGGCGCGCCTGCGGCCTCGCCCGAAGGCAAATGGGTCGCCTATCAGCTGACCACGACCGATCTCGCCGCGAACAAGCGCAGCACCGGGCTGTACGTGCTCGACCTCTCGACGAAAAATGCCCAGCCGATCGCGGTCGCGGATTCGCCCGGCCACAACGAAAGCGCGCCTGTCTTCGCGCGCGACGGCCAGCATCTTTTCTTCCTGTCGAACCGCTCGGGCACGGCCCAAGTCTGGCGCGTCGCGCTGCCGGGCGGCGAGCCGGGGCAGGTGACGCAGGCGGCCATGGACCGGAGCGGGTTCAGCCTCTCGCCCGATGGCAACAGCCTCGCGGTCTGGGCGGACGTGGCCGAGGGCTGTTCGGTCGATGCGTGCGATGCCAGGGCCAAGCCGATGGGCACCGGCCGCGAATATGACCGGCTGTTCGTGCGCCATTGGGATACGTGGCGCGAGCCCGGCACCTATTCGCGCATCTATGCCTATGCGCTCGGCACCGACGGCAGGGTCGCCGGCCCGGCGCGCGCGGTGAGCGCGTCGATCGAGGGTGACGCGCCGAGCAAGCCGTTCGGCGGGGGCGAGGAAATCGCCTGGAGCGCCGACAGCAGCGCCATCGCCTTTGCCATCCGCAAATCCGATGGCAACGAGCCGCGCTCGACCAATCTTGATATCGTCTGGCAACCACTGGCCGATGGTGCGGCGGCGCAAAATCTGACCGAAGCCAATCAGGGCACCGATTCGCTGCCCGCCGCCTCGCCCGATGGCCGCTGGCTCGCCTGGGCGGCGATGGCGCGGCCCGGCTACGAGGCCGATCGCATGGTCGTGCATCTGCGCGACATGAAGAGCGGCAAGGTCACCAAGCTCACCGAAGGCTGGGACCGCTCGGTCGGCTCGATCGCCTGGGCTGCGGATTCGAAGAGCCTGCTCGTCACCGCGCAGGACCTGCTCGAGCATCCCGTGTTCCGCATCGATGTGCCCAGCGGCAAGGTCACGCGGCTGACCGAGCGCGGCAATGTCGGTTACGTCGTGCCCCTGCCCGGGGGCGCGCTGCTCTACACCGTCAACTCGGTCTCCGCGCCCGACGATCTCGTGCTGATGGATTCCAGGGGCCGGACCCGCCGCCTGACCGATGTCAATGCCGACAAGCTCGCCGATATCGACCCGGTGATGTACGAGCAGTTCACCTAC
>CAXRCQ010000024.1:0-7661 GCA_964228845.1 Blastomonas sp. | reverse complement strand
GCACGATGTCACTTCGGCGGACGACTGGGACAATGCGATCACCGCCGCCGTCCATCATCACGGGCGGCTCGACGCGCTGGTCAGCAATGCGGGGATCGTCAATTACGAACCGATCATCGATCTCGACATGGCGCGTTTCCGCGAGCTGATCCAGGTGCATGTCGAAGGCAGCTTCATCGGCCTGCAAAAGGCCGTGGCGCAGATGCGCGTGCAGGCGGGCGGGACGCCGGCCACCGGCAGCATCATATTGACCGCTTCGGTAATGGCCAATTGCGCCGCGCCCGGCATCACCGCCTATGCCGTCGCCAAGGCAGCGATGGCGAACATGGCGCGCGCGGTCGGAGTCGAGCTCGGCCGCAAGGGCGACATGATCCGCGTCAACGCGCTCTGCCCCGGCCCGACGCGCACTCCGCTGCTCGAAGGCGCAATGCCGCCGGGCGCGCTCGACGATCCCGCGCACTGGACCGATGTGCCGCTCGGCGTGCCGCAGGAGCCCGAGGACATGGCCGAAAGCATCCTCTTCCTGATCAGCGAGGAAAGCTCGTTCATGACCGCCTCTCAGATGGTGGTCGATGGCGGATGGAGTTTGACGTGATGGTGGCTCTTTCAGTTTACTCACTCCCGCTTGTCACGAGCCCTTCGGCTGGCTGGCAAGCCGGCCGCTCAGGGTCAACTTCTTGGCCCAGCCAAGAAGTCGAGGGACGTACCCGAGAGGTTGGCGATCACGTCCCTCGACACGCTCGGAACAAACGGGGGTGGTTGATGGCGCGCTCTTTGAAAACGGAGACCGGCGCATGACCCGCACCGCCATCGTCACCGGCGCGACCTCGGGCATCGGGCGCGCGACCGCGCTCCGCCTTGCCCAAGCAGGCTTTCACATCGTCGCCACCGGCCGCAACCCTGGGCGCGGCGCGGAAACCGTGCGTCAGGTCGAGGCGGCGGGCGGCAGCGCCGAGTTCCGCAGCTTCGACGTCACGTCCGAGAGCGACTGGGCCGCGTTCGCCGACACGGTGACAGCAAACCACAAATCCGTTGACGCGCTGGTCAATTCCGCCGGATCGTTCTTCACCAAAGCGCTGCCTGATACGACGATCGAGGAATTCCGCGACCTGTGGACCGCCGATGTCGAAAGCGTGGTGCTGGGCACCAAATACGGCTTTCGCATGATGCGCGATACGAAGAGCGCGGGGTCTATCGTCAACATCTCCTCGCTCGCCGGACTGATCGGGCTGGAGGATTGTGCCGCCTATTGCGCGGCCAAGGCGGCGGTGACGCATTTCAGCCGGGTGGCAGCATTGGAAGGCGCGCAGATGGACCCCAAGGTGCGGGTCAATTCGCTCAACCCGGGCGTGATCTATACCGAGATGATCACGCATGCCTATGGCGACAGTGATGCGGTCAAGGCGTTCGTGATGGACGGCAACGCACTGCAGCGCGTCGGCACGGCAGAGGACATTGCCAGCGCCGCCACCTTCCTCGCCTGCTCCGCCTCGCGCATGGTCACCGGTACCGCGATGCTGGTCGATGGCGGGCGCGGCGCGGACTGAATATCCCATTCCCTCGCATTCTGACGGAGACGCATCCCCATGACCAGCAACCGCCAGTTCATCCTCAAGCGCCGCCCCGATGGCGCGCCGGTGGCCGACGACTTTGCGCTCGAAACCAGCGCGCTGCCTGCGCTGGAAGAAGGCCAGTTCCTGATCCGCAACCATTATGCCTCGCTCGATCCGGCGCAGCGCGGCTGGATGTCCGATGCCGACAGCTACTTGCCGCCGATTCCCTTGGGCGCGCCGGTGCGCGCCACCACCATCGGCGTGGTCGAGGAAAGCCGCGCGGAGGGCTTTGCCAAGGGTCAATGGGTGATGGGGCTGAACGCGATCGAGGATTATTCGGTCGGCACGCTGGGCGGGTTCACCCAGCCGATCGATCCCGATGCGGTGCCGCAGGTGACCAATTATCTCTCGCTGTTCGGTGCGGTCGGCATGACCGCCTATTTCGGCTTTCTCGACGTGTGCGAACCGAAGGCGGGAGATATCGTGCTGGTCAGCGGGGCCGCCGGTGCCGTCGGATCGCTGGTCGGGCAGATCGCGAAGATCCTGGGCTGCACCGCGATCGGGATCGCCGGCGGAGCGGAGAAATGCGCGCGGCTGATCGAACGCTATGGCTTCGACCATGCGATCGACTATCGCGGCAAGGATGTCGGCGCTCTCGACGCCGCGATCCGCGCGGTCGCGCCCGATGGCGTGGATGTGATCTTCGAGAATGTCGGCGGCGATATCCTCGATGCGGGCCTCATGAACCTCAGGCACGGCGCGCGAATCGGGCTTTGCGGGCTGATCAGCGAGTATAATGCGCCGGAGCCGGTGGGCGCGCGGAACCTGTGGCAGCTGATCGTGCACCGCGCCTCGATCCGCGGCCTGCTCGTCGCCGATTATGTTGCGCGCTTTGCCGAGGGCAGCGCGAAGATGGGCGAATGGGCCGCGGCCGGCAAGCTGATCGTCGACGAGCATGTCGACGAGGGGCTCGACAATGCGCTGCCCGCCTTCCTGCGGCTGTTCGAGGGGTCAAACCAGGGCAAGATGATCCTGAAGATCGCGTGAGTGTGCGCCATCTGCTGGTGCTGTCGGGCGGCCATCCCTATGAGGCCGAGCCCTTTGCGGCGCTGCTCGCCAGTCTGGACGGGTGGCAGGTTCGGCACCTGATGCACCCCGAGGCAGAGATGCTGGTCGCTGATGGTGCGGCGGAGCATGCCGATGCACTGCTGTTCTACGACATGCCCGGCTTTACCTTTGCCGAGGGCAAGGTGGCGACGCGCCCGCCAACACCCGGTTTTGTCTCGACCATCAAGGCCCATTTTGCGCGCGGCAGGGGCGCGGTCGCGCTCCACCATGCGCTGGCCGGGTGGGCGGACTGGCCCGAATGGGCCGAGATGCTGGGCGGCAAGTTCCTCTATCGGCCCGAGACGCTGCGCGGTCGCGAATGCCTCGATTCAGGGTATCGTCATGATGTCGATTATGAAGCCGTGGTCCTGGCGGACCACCCCGTAACACATGGCTTGCCGACGCGGTTCGCGATGCGTGACGAACTGTATCTCGCCGAGATTTTTGCAGATGACGTGACCCCGCTGATCGCGGCGGATCACGAATTTGCTGCGCACAATTTCTATTCGGCGGCGTACGCGGTTGCCGGGCGCATGTTTGACAATTCCGACTGGCCGCATCCGCGCGGCAGCAACCTTTTGGCATGGACGAGGCCGGTAGCTGCCGGTCATCTGGTCTATCTGCAGTTCGGCGACGGGCCAGCAGCCTATGGCAATCCGCAGGTGCAGCGTGCGCTGGCCAATGCGCTGGATTACGTTACACAAGAGCAAACGGAAGAGGGACCGAGATGAGCAGACTCAAGGGACGCAAGGCGCTGGTCACCGGCGCGGCATCGGGGATCGGGGCGGCGACGGTGGCGCGGCTGCTCGCCGATGGCGCGACGGTGCTGGCCTGCGATATCAGCGGCGAAGGCATGGCCGGCACGTTCAACCATGTCGCCAATCTCGCCGATCCCGAAGCCATCGCGCTGCTCGCCGCAGCGGCAGGGAGCCAGCTTGGCGGGCTCGACATTCTGGTCAACAATGCCGGGGTCTGTCCGGTCGGCATGCTGGACGAGTTGACCGACGAGCAATGGCAGTTCGGTCTCGACGTCAACCTGCTCGCGCCTGCGCGGCTCGCCAAGGCGTGTCTATCGCTGCTCAAGGACTCGAAAGCGGGCCGGGTGATCAACACCGGTTCTATCCTGTCGCGTTATGGCGATGCGGGGCTGGGGGCCTATGCCGCCTCCAAGCATGCCATACTGGGCTTCACCCGCTCGCTGGCGATGGAAGTCGGATCCTATGGGGTCACCGTCAACTGCGTGCAGCCGGGCTGCATCGTTACTGGCATGACGCGCGGCATGCTGGAAAATGGTGCTGCAGCGGACTATTATCGTGACCGCTCCGCGCTCAAGCGGCTGGGCCAGCCGGAGGATATCGCCGATGTCATCGCGTTTCTCGCCAGCGATGACGCGCGCTTCATCACCGGCCAGGGGATCATCGTCGATGGCGGGGTGATGACCCACAGTTGAGCGGCGCAGCGGTCGTCAGTCGGTATCGAAATGGCTGAGGACATCGCGGCTGGCGTGGATCACGGCGAGCAGATCGAGCGTGTCCTGCGTGTACCGGAAAAGAATGATGTAATTGCCCATCGGCGTGCTTCGAATATCGGGGCCAAGGTCGTGGCGCGCTGTACCGAGTATTCCGGGCAGTTCGGCAAGTTGGCGCGCCCTGGCCACCAATCGCCTGCGAAAGGCCATCGCGACTTCGCGATGCCCGCTTTCGCGAAGGATATAGGCCGAAATTTCTCGCAGCTGTTGCTGGGCGCGCGCGCTGACGCGGAGCGCCCGCATCATTCGGCAGCCTGTTGTTCAGACCAACCCTCTAGATCGGCTTCCAGTTGGGCCTCGACTTCTTCCAGAGAATACCATTTGTCCTCCGCGATCGCTGCATCGATCGTCTCGCGCAGCGCCGCGAGCTTCGCCTCGCGTTCTTCGACCAGTCGCAGGCCTTCGCGGATCACCTCGCTCGCCGAGGCATAGCGTCCGGTCTTGAGCAGCGCCTCGACATAGCCTTCCCAGCGTTCACCGATCGATACGTTCATCGCCATGTTTCCTTCCGCCAGAAGCTCATGAAACGCGCACCATAACACAAAATGCGCAATTTTCGTTATCATGGCTTGCAACACCTGCCCTAGCATTTTCGACTATCGCGAGGCGGCGGCGCTGCGGGCTATGACGGTTTCATGGCACATCAGCACCATGGGAGCAGGGCATGACGGTGGCGGCGAAGCAGAAGAGCTTTTTCCATCCCGATGTGCTGACCAGCCCCTTCGCCTTCTATCAGGAGCATCTGGCGACCGAGCCGGTCTATCACGACAAGGCGACCGGCCTGTATCTGGTGCTGAGCCACAAGCTCGTCAGCGAAGCGACATCGCGGACGGACGAATTCTCGAACAATTTCCAGGCGGTGCTTTCGGGTGCGCGATCCGAGGATCCCGAGGTCAAGGCGATCCTGGACGAGGGCTGGCCGCAGGTCGATACGCTGCTGACCGCCGATCCGCCGGTGCACACGCGCTTTCGCAAGCTGGTCAACCTCGCCTTTTCCGCGCCGCGCGTGAACAAGCTCGAGGCGCATATCCGCGAGATCGCGCGCGACCTGATCGATAGCATGCTGGCTGGGCAAGAGATCGAGTTCGTCCGCGATTTCGCCATGCCGCTGCCGATCCGGATGATCTCAGAACAGCTCGGCCTCACGCACGAACCGCCTGAAACGATCAAGCGCTGGACCGACGCCTTTGTCGATCGGCTGGGCGGCATGGTGCCCAAGGAGCGCGAGCTGCAATGCGCGCGCGAGGTTGTCGAGTTCCAGCACGCGATCAAGGCGCAGATGGATCGGCGCCGCGCCAGCCCGACCGACGATCTGCTGTCCGATCTCGTCCACGCCCAGATCGACGGCGAACGCCCGCTCGACGATGGCGAGCTGCTCTCGATCGTGCAGCAATTGCTGGTTGCAGGCAACGAGACGACCACCGCAACACTGGCAGAGGGCATCATCCTGCTCGCGCGCAATCCGTCCGAACTCGCCAAGGCCCAGGCGGACCCGAAGATCATCCCCAACATGATCGAGGAAATGCTGCGGCTGGCCAGCGCCTCGTCCGGCATCTGGCGGGTGATGAAGCAGGATGCCGAATTGGGCGGGGTCACCCTGCCCAAGGGCGCGATGGTGATGATGCGCTATGCTGCGGCCAACAGGGACCCCGAACGCTATGACGAGCCCGACCGCTTCATCGCCGATCGCGCCAATGCGCGCACCCATCTCGCCTTCGGGCGCGGCATCCATATGTGCGTGGGCAACATGCTGAGCCGCAAGGAAATGACGGTGGCGTTCGAGGAGCTGCTGCCGCGCATTGCGGGCATCACGCTGACCGACGAGGCGGCCATCGCCTATCCCCCCAACATGATGCTGCGCGGCCCGGTATCCGTGCCGGTACGTTTCGAGCCGTGCGCATGAATTTCGATTATGACGAGAGCCAGCAGCTCTACCGCGCCTCGGTCGAGCGCTTCCTGGAGGGCAGCGACATTGCCGCGCGCAAGGCGCAGCGCGCCGCCCCCGGCGGCATCGACCGGGCACGCTGGCAGGCCATGGCCGAGCTGGGGCTGACCGCAATGGCGCTGGCCGATGACAAGGGTGGTCTGGGCAGCAGCCTGCTCGATCTGGTCGCGGTGGGCGAAAGCTTCGGCCAGCGCATCTCCTCGGACAACTGGCTGGAAAATGCGGTGCTGCCGATGCTGCTGGCAGGAACGGGCCTCGCGCGGGGGCACGCGCTGATCGACGCGCTGGCCTCCGGCGAGGCGATAGCGGCGCTGGCGCTGTTCGAGCCCGAGGGGCGGCATGTCACGCTACCGCGCAGCATGACGGCGAAGGACTGCGCAAACGGCTTCGTGCTGCAGGGCGAAAAGAGCTTCGTGCTGGGCGGCATGGCGGCGGACGTTCTGCTGGTCAGCGCTGCGACCGATAGCGGCCCGGCGCTGTTCCTGGTCGCCGCCGATGGACCCGGCGTGCACCGGCGCGGCTATCGCGTGGTTGATGGCAATGAGGCGGCGGAAATCCGGCTGCTTGGTTGCGAGGTCCCGGCCGAGGCAAGGCTGGCGCTCGAATGGGAGGCGGTCGAGGCGGCGCTCTCCACCGCGCGGCTGGTCGCGGCCGCCGAAATGGCCGGACTCGCCCAGCGGCTGTTCGACGATACGCTGGATTATGTTCGTCAGCGCGAGCAGTTCGGCCAGCCGATCGGCCGCTTCCAGGCGATCCAGCACCGCATGGTCGAAGCCTATGCGCGGGTCGATCAGGCGAAGAGCGCGCTGATTGCGGCGGTCACGTCCGGAGCGCCGCAGGATATTGCGGGGATGAAGGCGGTGGTCGCCGAAGCGGCGCTCGCGATCGGGCGCGAGGCGGTGCAGCTGCACGGCGGCATGGGCACGACCGACGAGCTCGAGATCGGCCATGCGCACAAGCGCGTGTTGCTGCTCTCGCAATGGCTGGGCGATCCTGCGAGCGGGCTCGATGCCTATGCGCAAGCTGCGACAAGGGCTGCAGCATGAGCGCCGCGCTTCCCGTCGCCGAAGGGCTGTGGACCGACGAAGCCCAACCGCGGCTGATCGGCGGACGGAGCACACAGACCGGCGAGATCGTCTTCCCTATGCCCGAGGGTGATGCTGCGCAGCATTACGACCCGGTTCCACTCTCGCGCACCGGCACGCTCTGGTCGTGGACCAGCCAGGATTTCCGTCCGAAGTCGCCGCCTTATGCGGGGCCGGAGGCGTTCGTCCCTTTCCTGCTCGGCTATGTCGAGCTGCCCGGCGAGGTGATCGTCGAGACGCGGATCGAGGGCGCGGCCCTGAGGGACCTCAAGCTGGGCATGCCGATGGAGCTGGTGCTGACCGAGTTCGCGCCGGGGCGGACGACTTTTGCTTTTCGGCCTGCCGCATGATCCACCCTACCACCCCCCGATTGTCCCGAGCGAAGTCGAGGTACGTGTGCACAGCGGGTCGCGCATGCGTCCCTCGACTTCGCTCGGGAACGC
>CAXRCQ010000023.1:0-2090 GCA_964228845.1 Blastomonas sp. | reverse complement strand
AGATGCTGCGCCCGCCAGCCGAACTTGACCGCGTGATAGAGGCGCTCGGCAGCCGTTCGGCCAGCGACATCGCCAGCCAGGCGCGGCGCGGCTCGCAGCAACTGGTGCGCCGGTCGGCCAGGCTCACCGCGCCGGTGCTGGCGCAGGCCATCCGGCACGGGGAAACGCAGGCCGCGCGCGCTGGTGGCAAGCCGGTGCCCGCCGACATGCAGAAGCTCCTCGCGCCCTATTTCAGCCGAGAGACGCTGGAATCGACGCGCTGGACCGTCGGCCGCGGCCGGGTCGATCTGGGCACCATCATCACCGAACAGTTCATGGACGAAGGCGCGATCGCACTGAACCGCCAGGTCGTGTTTTCGAGTGCGCGCCTGACCGAGAATGTCTGGATGTGGGCGCACGAGCTGGCGCATGTCGAACAATATCGCCGGATGGGGATCGACGGCTTTGCCGCGGCCTATATTACCGACTGGCGCAGGATCGAGCGCGAGGCCACGCTGCGCGCCGACAAGGTCACCGCCGCCATCCGCAAGGCCGGCTGAACGATAAAAGGCGGCACCGCAGGGTACCGCCTTCCATGTTTCTAGCATTTCAACCGGGGAGGGTAAGACTGCGACCCCTGCCCGCTCAAAGCACTTGCCTTGCCCCGCACGAGCGGGAGCGGGTTGCGATCAATTGACCGCGTCCTTGAGGCCCTTGCCGGCCTTGAACTTGGGCTGGGTCGATGCCTTGATTTCCATCTTCTCGCCGGTGCGCGGATTGCGCCCGGTCGATGCCTTGCGCTTGCTGACCGAGAATGTGCCGAAGCCGACCAGACGAACTTCGCTGCCCTTGGCGAGCGCGCCGCTGATCGAATCGAAAACGGCTTCCACCGCCTTGCTTGCATCCGCCTTGGTGATACCGGCCTGTTCGGAAACAGCCGAAATAAGATCGTTCTTGTTCATGCCGTGGGAACCCCCTGGTTTTCGTTGATATTGCTGAATCGCGGCTTTGAGGGGGCCAAGTAAGGACTGAAACTTTCCCCCTGTCAAAGGGAAAAGCGCGCAATTCCGGGCGCTTTGTCGCAATGTTACCGTAATGCGACCCGGTCCGCGCGCTTCACTCAACGATGCTGCAATGCACCATGTAAATTAGTGTTTCACTGCTGCACCCGTCATGTCCGATGTAGCCACCGGCGGCTGGGCTGCAAGCTCGTCCGCCTCGGTCCAGTCGATCGCGACCAGCGGATCGACCAGGGCGATCCGCAGGACTTCATCGACATGGGCCACCGGGATGATCTTGAGCCCCTGCTTGGCATTTTCGGGTATCTCGGCCAGGTCCTTCTCGTTCTCCTGCGGGATCAGCACCGTGGTGATGCCGCCGCGCAATGCCGCGAGCAGTTTTTCCTTGAGGCCCCCGATCGGCAGCACGCGGCCGCGCAGCGTGACCTCGCCGGTCATCGCGACGTCGCGGCGCACCGCATTGCCGGTCAGCGTCGAAATGATCGAGGTGACCATCCCGATGCCCGCCGAAGGGCCATCCTTGGGCACCGCGCCTTCGGGCAGGTGGATATGGATGTCCTTGCGCGCGAAGATGCTCGGCTTGATGCCATAGGCCGGCGCCCGCGCCTTGACGAACGAGAACGCCGCCTGCACCGACTCCTGCATCACTTCGCCGAGCTTGCCGGTGGTCTTGATCTGGCCCTTGCCGGGCACGGTCACCGCCTCGATCGTCAGCAGTTCGCCGCCCACCTCGGTCCAGGCCAGGCCTGTCACCGCACCAATCTCGTTCTCCGCCTCGCCGATACCGTGGCGGAACTTGCGCACCCCGGCGAACTCGGACAGGTTCTCGGGCGTGATGACGACCGCCTTGTCCTTGCCCTCGAGGATGCGGCGCAGCGACTTGCGTGCCAGCCGCGCGATCTCGCGCTCGAGCGTGCGCACACCCGCCTCGCGGGTATAATAGCGGATCAGGTCGCGCAGACCTTCCTCGGTCAGCTCGAACTCACCCGACTTCAGCCCATGCGATTCCACCTGCTTGGCGATCAGGTGACGCTTGGCGATCTCGACCTTCTCGTCCTCGGTATAGCCTTCCAACCGGATGATCTCCATGCG
>CAXRCQ010000022.1:0-3995 GCA_964228845.1 Blastomonas sp. | reverse complement strand
CGGTGCCGCCGGCGCCGAAGCGCGCGTCCGACCACTTGACCCCGCGATCGTAGTGGAAGTGGTCCGCGATCGTCTTGATGTCGCCGTAGGCGAAGCGGTTGAAGTGTTGTCCGGCCTGGCGGTGGTAGTGGCCGCCTTGGATGACATGATACAGGTGGGGAATCACGCAGGCGGTGACGAAGGCGTCACCGACGTCGTTGAAATCGAGACCCCATTGGTTGCTCATGCCCTCGGCAAACACCTCGAAGAGTTTCTTCGTCGGATGATAGCGCCACACGGCAGCGTTGAGCGGCGAGCGCTCGGCGTCGCGCGCGCCGGGGCGTCCGACGTTGGAATGGGTGAACACGCCTTGGTTTCCGTAGAGCCATCCATCGGGTCCCCACACGAAGCTGTTCAGCGTTTCGTGCGTATCCTGCCAGCCCCAGCCGTCGAGCACCGGCTGCGGCGGGCCGTCCGGGACGTCGTCACGATTGCGATCCGGAATGAACAGGAGGTAGGGCGGGCTGCCCACCCACACACCGCCGTGCCCGACGGCGATGCCAGAACATGATGGCGCACCAGCGCGCCCGCCAGAAACTCCCCCTCGCCGACCTCCCACTGGTCCTCATGGGTCACTCCGGCAATCGCATAATGAAAGCGCGCGCCTGCAGGCACGGAATCGGCAAAGCGGCGATGACCGGGCGTCGCACCGCCCAGCGCCAGCGCGCCGGTACCGGTGGCGGTGCTGGTCTCGCGCACCAGATCGGCAAAGAAAAGCTCGGGCATGGATGGGGTCCGTCTCATTCAGGCAGAAAAATGCCCGCGCGGCAGGGGGAAACCGCGCGGGCACCATCCCTGTCGGGATGTTCGGGGGAGCAACGGCGCAGATCAGCTCGCGGCGAACTTCATCAGCTTGATCGCTTCGGAATTCATCACCTGGCCGCCGATCCGCTTGGTGGCATAGAAATGCACGAACGGCTTGTTGGTGAACGGATCGCGCAGGATCGTCGTCGCGCTGCGCTCGGCGATCAGATATCCGGCGCGGAAGTTGCCGAAGGCGATCGACAGGCTGTTCGCCGCGATATCGGGCATGTCCTCCGCCTCGACCACCGGATAGCCGAGCAAGGTTGCAGGCTGACCGGCGGCGAGCGAAGGCTGCCACAGGAACGCGCCGTCATCGCTCTTCATCTTGCGGATGCGCGCCAGCGTCGAGGAGTTCATCACGAAGCTCGCCCCCTGGCGATAGGCGGGGCGCAGCGCATGAACCAGATCGACCAGCCGGTCTTCGGGCGACGCGCTGGCAAAATTGCCGTCCGCGCCCGATGCGACATATTGCAGTGTGCCGAAGGCGCGCGCGGCATCGTCCTGCGGCGTCGGCGTTCCGTTGAGGAAACCGCGCGGGCGGTTGGTGCCATTGCCGTTGACGAATGCCGCCCCCTCGGCGCGCGCGAATTCCTCGGCAATCTCGCCCGCCAGCCAGGCTTCGACATCGAACGCGGCATCGTCGAGCATCGCCTGGCTCGCCGCCGGATTGGCGTAAAGTTCGCCCGAAGGGGGCGCGATTTCAGCAAAGGCTGGCGTGTCGGTCTCGGGCCGCGCCGCCGTCTCGCTCACCCAGCCCGAGGGCGTGCCGCCGGTGGTCACCAGCTTGCGATAGCCTGCAGTGCCGGTCTGCACCACCTGCGCAAGCGAGCGGATCGGCGAGATATCGGCGAGCGTGCGGGCGATCAGCGCGTCGATCTCGCGCGGGACGGCAAAACCGCCATCGGCGCCGGTGGCCGCAGTAAAGCTCTTGAAGCCGGTTTCCAGCCCGCGCCGCAGATACTGGTCGACAAAGCTCTTGGTCTCGGGCGCCTTGCCCTCGCCGCCGCCGAGCGAGGGGCGCGATCCGGTGCGGGCGAGCCGCTCGATCCGCTCGCGCATCGTCGCGGTCTCCGAACGAATCGCATCGACTTCTCCCTTGACGCCATCGAGACCGGTTTCGAGCGCCGCGATGCGCTCCTCATGCTCTTCGGCGGCGAGCAGGCTGTCGAACGATGCCTCCAGCGGATCGGCATCGGCCTTCAGTTCCAGGGGATTTGCGGGGATATCCATCATTTCTTCCTTCCGTTCTGGGATCACACGGGGAAAATCCCCGGCAACTGGGCACAAAAAACCCCGCCGAAGCGGGGCAGATGGGGAAAGCCGGGGTTGCTTCAGCGCAGCATGTGCACCTTCGCGCCGGGCATCATCGGTACGCTGACCAGGCTCACCTCGACCAGATCGAGATCGAACAGTTCGCGCGGGGCGGTGCCTGCGGCGTGGCGGACGCGGTAGCCGAAGCTGAGACCGCGCACCGAACCGTCGCGCAACGCGGCCAGCGCCATGTCGGCGTTCGGCTCCATCGCCGCGATGACGCGCAGCCCGCGACGGTCTTCTGCTGCCAGCGTCACTGCGCCGATGCGTCGGTCGGGCCGGTGCTGCCAGAGCAAGGGGATCGTTTGACCCGTCTCGGCAAGCGAGCGCGCAAACGCCCCGCGCCGCACGATATCGCCGCCCCGATCGACCCGGTCGAACAACGCGGCATAGCCCGCAAAGCGTACGATCACTGGACCCGATCACCCACACCGAGCTGCACCGCAAGCGCCGCGAGCAGCAGCGCCATCACGCCGCGCACGAACTTGTCGAACGTCTGCCCCCAGATGCCCGAGCGCGCATCGCGCCAACCCTGGAGCAGTTCGCGCAGCTCGCGCAGGTCGTCGCCCGCACGCGCATCGGCCAGGCCGATCCGGGCGAGCGCCCGGCCTGCGCCCAGATCGCCTGCCTCCTCGACCACCGCGCGCAGCGTGGCGACATCCGCGCCTTCCTCCGCCGCCTGCGCGAGCAGGCTGGCGAGCATGTCTTCGCTTTCCATCATCATGAAATCCCCAGCATTGCGCGTTTTTCCTCAGGCGAGAGAAAGTCCGCCGCGCCGACCTGCTGCCAAAGGCGCTCGCGGTCCTCGGACAGGGCGGGTACCTTGTCCTGATCGACCGAGAGCGCAGCTCCCGGCCACCAATGCGCCAGCGCTTCGGCCAGGGCGGCGGTGATCTTGTCCGCGAGAGGCAGCAGCGTCAGCCGCCACAATGCGCGATTGGCCTCGCGATAATTGGCATAGGTATTGTCGCCCGGCAGGCCGAGCAGCATCGGCGGCACCCCGAAGGCGAGCGCGATCTCGCGCGCGGCGTTCGACTTGAGCGCGACGAAATCCATGTCCGCCGGCGACAATGCCATGCTCTGCCAGCTCAGCCCCCCTTCGAGCAGCATCGGTCGCCCGGCATTGGCGTGCCCAGCAAAGCTCGCCTCGAGCTCGGCCTTCAGCCGGTCGAACTGCTCGGGGGTCAGCACCCCGCCGGGTTCGTCGGGGCGATAAACCAAAGCGCCCGAGGGTCGCGCGGCATTGTCGAGCAGCGCCTGGTTCCAGCGCCCGGCGGCATTGTGCACCGCAACCGCACGCGCCGCCGCGCCCAGGCAGCCCAGGCCATAATGGTCGTCGCTCGGGTGATAGGCCTTGATATGCACGACCACCGGCGCGCCATCGCCCTCCTGCGCGGCCAATCGCGTGGCCGTATCGCCGACGCGGTACACATAGGCGGCGGGCCAGCCGCGCTCGTCGGGCTCGATGCTCACCCGGTCGGGGCGCAGCGCGAACAGCTCGGCGGGCCGGCCATCGGCGTCGCGCAGGATCTGGACATAGCCATTGCCGTGCAGCAGCAGATGCGCCGCCAGCGTCTCGAGCAGCCCCTGGCCCGCGCTGGTCGCAGCAACCAGCGCGCCAATTGCCGGATCGGACGCAAGCATCGGCGCGCCGCCCACGCCTTCAGCGACCAGTCGCACCGCGCGCTGGGCGATCGGGTTCTCGCAATAGGCCGCGCGCACCTGCTCTGCATGGCTGAGCGGCGGATCGGCGAGCGCGAGGCTCCACGGGCTGGTGAACGCGCGCGCAAGCACTGGCCTTGCAACGCCCGCGCCCTTCAGCGCGAGCGCCAGCTGTTTCC
>CAXRCQ010000021.1:0-4596 GCA_964228845.1 Blastomonas sp. | reverse complement strand
CATCCCGTTGTCCAGCGCCGTCGCATAGACGAACGGCTTGATCGTGGAGCCAGGCTGGCGATCGGCCTGGGTGGCGCGGTTGAACGGGCTGATCTGCGAGTCAAAACCGCCCTGCATCGCATAGACCCGGCCCGAGCGCGGGTTCTGCACGACCATGCCGCCCGAAATCTCGGGCACGTTGCGCAGGGCATAAGTGTCGCCCGACATCGGCGCGACCGCGATGATGTCACCCGGCTTCATCGAATCGAACGCCGTGCCGCCGACGCGCTTGCGCGGCATGGTCGCGGTCGAACGGGGCAGCACGCCCTTGTCGCCATTGGCAAAGCCGATCTCCGCAACGCTCGCCGTCTTGTCGATCACCACCGCGACGCGCCAGTTCTCGTAATCGATGTCGATATAGGTCGATGCGAGGCGCGAGGCCCATTGATCGTCCATCTCGATTGTGTTGAGCGGGCCGCTCCAGCCGCTGCCGCGATCATAGCGCAGCAGCGCATCGCGCAGCGCCTCGGTGGTCGCGCGCTGCATCGCGGGGTTGAGCGAGGTGCGCACCCACAGGCCGCCGGCATAGACGCTGTTGGGTCCGTCCTCGCGCTTCTCGCCGAATTTCTCGACCAGCTGGCGGCGGACCTCCTCGACGAAATAGCCGCCGACCTTCTCGAAATTGTCGCCCGTGCGCGGGATGGTTCCCAACGGTTCGGCCTGCGCGGCGAGCATCTGCTGCTGCGTGATCCAGCCGTTCGACTGCATCGCGCCCAGCGCCCAGTTGCGGCGTTCGAGCGCGCGCTCCATGTGCACTTCGGGGCGATAATTGGAAGGGGCCTTGGGCAGGATAGCCAGGTACGCCGCCTCGTGCAGCTTCAGGTCGGCGACATCCTTGCCGAAATAGGCGCGCGCCGCAGCCTGCACGCCATAGGCGTTGCGGCCAAGGTAAATCTCGTTGAGATAGAGCTCGAGGATTTCCTGCTTGGTCAGCACATCCTCGATTCGATAGGCGAGGATCGCCTCGCGGATCTTGCGGGTGATCGAATATTCGTCACCTAGCAGCAGGTTCTTGGCGACCTGCTGGGTGATGGTGGAGCCGCCGCGCGCACGCTGGCCCGATCCCAGCTTGGTGACATAATCGAACACCGCGGACGCCAGGCCAGGATAATCGAGGCCGTTATGCGAGAAGAAATTCTTGTCCTCGGCCGAGAGAAACGCGCGGATCAGCGGCAGCGGATAATCCTTGTACTGCAACTGGACGCGGCGCTCGCGGGCATAGCTGTTGATGATCTCGCCATCGACTGCCCGCACCATGGTGGGCAGGTCGGGCTCGTAATCGACCAAAGTCTCGGCCGAAGGCAGGTCGCGCGCGAAGATCACCCAGATCAGGAACACGCCCAGCAGCGCCAGACCCAGCAGATAGGCCGCCCAGCGCACCCAGCGCTTCTGCCACGCATCGCGCAGGGCCGTCATCGCCCCATCGCCACCGCGCCTGACACTATAGGCGGAACCGCCGCTTTCACCCTCGCTCATGCCCGCGCGACTAGCACAGGATTCCTGAACAAGGCCAGAGCGGATTGGCATATTCAATCCTCCCCGAGCTTGTCTCGGGAAGGGGGACCGCGATGCGGAGCATCGTGGTGGAGGGGAAGCGAGATCGCGGCATTTCAGGCCAAACTGCCATGCCGCTGCTCCTCCACCACCCGCTGCGCGGGCGGTCCCCCTCCCCCAGCAAGCTGTGGGAGGATTTTACAGAGGCACTTACCGCGAGGCCAGCTTGCGCGCGAAGAACACGGTCACCGCCTGGCTCACCGATTCCGCGATCCGCCTGCGATAGGCCGAACTGTTGAGCAAGGCGATATCATCGGCATTGCTGACATAGCCGGTTTCGAGCAGCACCGACGGGACATCGGGCGCCTTGAGCACCATCAGCGAGGCGAAGCGGTGGGAGTCGGTGCGGAAGTTCATCTTCGCATCACCCTCGCGCCGCAACAGCCGGGCGAAATCGGCGGAGAGATTCATCGTCTCGCGCTGGGTCAGGTCGATCAGGATCGACGACACGTCCGATGGCGCATCGGCGAGGTTCACGCCATTGAGGATATCGGCCTTGTTCTCGCGCGCCGCCAGCCGGGCGGCTTCGCGGTCGGAGGCGACCTCGGACAGGGTATAGATCGTGGCACCGCGCGCGGTCTGCGAGGCGGCGGCATCGGCATGGACCGAGATGAACAGGTCCGCGCCCAGACGCCGCGCAATGCCATAGCGTTCCTGCAGCACCAGGAAGGTGTCGCTGTCGCGGGTGAGCGCTACGCGCACGCGCCCGGTCTTGAGCAGCTCGTCGCGGATGGCGCGTGCGACCTGCAGCGTCACCTTGCTCTCGCGCGTGCCGTCATGCGGGCTGATCGCGCCCGGATCATGCCCGCCATGGCCTGCGTCGATTACGACCAATGGGCGGGTATCGTCGTTCGGGCCTTCGATCTTCGGCAGCGGGGGAGCCTTGCTCGGCTTGGGCAGCGGAATGCGCACGCTGTAGCGGCGCGGCGGCGGCTCGGCACGAAAGCCCGCAGGCGGAACGAACGACTGGCGCGGCGCATTGAGCACGCCTGTCAGTTCGGACGATCCCAGTTCCTTGACCGAAAGGGTCAGGCTGCGGCCGTCCTCCGAAAAGCTGCCGGCACTGACCATCGCGGGCCGATCGAGATCGAGCACGACGCGTGCGGTATCGGTGTCGAACTGCGCCATCCGCACATTGCGGAACAGGCCCTGCTGGCTGAGCGCATTCGAGCGCGCCGTCGCTCCCTTGATGTCGATCGCGATGCGATCCGGTCCGCTCAGCACGAAGCTGCTGGCGCTTTCGATCGGATCGTTGAAGTGCAGCACGACCTGATTGGCGCGGATTTCCACATTGGATACCTCGCCCGCCTGGACGGGTGCCGCGCATGCCATCGACACGCAGAGGGAGGATAGCCAGACCATGGCCATGTTATGCCCCCGGCGCGAATGTCCGGTCCAGTGCAATTTCATGTTTCCCGGATTCCTGCCTGATCACTTGATGAAGGCAGGATTAGGGTTAAGCGGGAAAAACCCTGTGAAACGACCTGGTTAACAGGAATTTCAGCATGAATCGGTGGGATTTGACGCAGCAGACACAGGTTATTGCGCTTGCCACTGCTGCATTAACGGCGGGGCTGATCCGCGATTGAGCTTTTTGTTGCTGTATTGCGTCAGCGATGCTAGCAAAGCTATGCGGCTCATTGGCTTAACCGGCCTTCGCCCGCATTCACTGACAGCATCGCGGCCCCGATTGCCGCGAATGCCGTATCACCAGGTTGACGCTTTATGGGTTTGAATACCGCCTTTTCCGCCACCCCGCTTGCAAGCGGTTGGCTGCGGAAAAGCGAAGCGGCCAGTGCGCTTGACGCCCTGCAAACCCGTTCAGCAGACACAATCCTTATCGAACAAGACCGTTTGCGCACCACTCCCCCGTTCGGGAGCGGCAGCGCCATAACAGACAGAAGCGCAGCGACCCGGCCGGTTCCGCCCGGTGCGCGCGCACGGAGAATATTGAATGACAACGCGCATGTTGATCGATGCGCGCCACCAGGAAGAAACCCGGGTGGCGGTGCTCAAGGGAAACCGGATTGAGGAATTCGACTTTGAATCTGCCGAACACAAGCAGATCAAGGGCAATATCTATCTCGCCAAGGTTACCAGGGTAGAACCCTCGCTGCAGGCGGCGTTCGTCGATTATGGCGGCAACCGCCACGGCTTCCTCGCCTTCTCGGAAATCCATCCGGACTATTATCAGATTCCGCGCGAGGACAAGCTCGCGCTGCTCGCCGAGGAAGCCCGCCACGCCAAGGAAGAAGCCGACGCGCTGGCTGCCGAGGAAGAGGAAGACGATGCCGCCGGTCGCGGTGGCGATGAGGGCAGCTATGATGACGGTCTGTCCGAAGATGGCCTGATCGAGGCCGAGGACGAGCCGATCGTCGCCGAGACCATCTCGGGCGATAGCGACAACGATTCCGACAGCGACGAAGGCGAAAGCGAAAGCGAGGCGGAGGAATCGCGCGAGAACGCCGGCAATGGCCGCAACGGCGGCCGCCGCCGTCGTCGCGATGGCCGGGGCGGCAAGGCCAAGGCCAGCGACGAGGCGCGCACCAGCCGCATGGCACTGCGCCGCCGCTACAAGATCCAGGACGTCATCCAGCGCCGCCAGGTGATGCTGGTCCAGGTCGTCAAGGAAGAGCGCGGCAACAAGGGTGCGGCGCTGACCACCTATCTCTCGCTCGCGGGCCGCTATTGCGTGCTCATGCCCAACAGCGCGCATGGCGGCGGCATCAGCCGCAAGATCAGCAACGCGTCCGACCGCAAGCGCTTGAAGTCGATCATCGCCGAGATGAAGCTGCCCGCGACCATGGGCTGCATCGTGCGCACCGCCGGTCTTTCGCGCACCAAGCCCGAGATCAAGCGTGATTTCGACTATCTCGCCCGGCTGTGGGACGAGATTCGCGAAAAGACGCTCAAGGCCTCGGCGCCTGAAATCATTCATTCGGACAGCGACCTCATCAAGCGCGCGATCCGCGATATCTACAACCGCGATATCGAGGAAGTGCT
>CAXRCQ010000020.1:0-2883 GCA_964228845.1 Blastomonas sp. | reverse complement strand
TGTCGTTGTCGAACGCGACATCGGCCACGCCCGACTTTCCGGTGTGCGTGATCGCACCGCCAAGCTCTTCCTGCGTGACGACCTCGTTCGTCACCGTCTTCACCACATCGGGGCCGGTGACGAACATATAGCTCGAATCCTTCACCATGAAGATGAAGTCGGTCATGGCTGGCGAATAGACCGCGCCGCCCGCGCACGGACCCATGATGACGGAGAGCTGCGGGACCACGCCCGATGCCAGCACGTTGCGCTGGAACACCTCGGCATAGCCGCCCAGCGACGCCACGCCCTCCTGGATGCGCGCGCCGCCGGAATCGTTGAGGCCGATCACCGGCGCGCCGACCTTCATCGCCATGTCCATGATCTTGCAGATTTTCTGCGCGTGCCGTTCGGACAGCGATCCGCCGAACACGGTGAAGTCCTGGCTGAACACGAAGACGAGGCGACCGTTGACCGTGCCCGAGCCGGTGACCACGCCGTCGCCGGGAATGACCTGATCCTGCATGCCGAAATCGACGCAGTTATGTTCGACATACATGTCATATTCTTCGAAGCTGCCCGGATCGAGCAGCACGTCGATGCGCTCGCGCGCGGTCAGCTTGCCCTTGGCATGCTGTGCCTCGATCCGCTTGGTGCCGCCGCCCAGATGCGCCTTGTTGCGCCGGGCTGCCAGTTCTTCCAATATGGCCTGCATCGCATCCTCTTCAGCTGAAATCGGGAGGCCTGTTTTCCAGCCTTTGCCCGCACAAGCAAATGTTAAATGGCGAACTTGCAAACCGCGACTTTGCAAACTAGGCCGCAAGGGCCATGTCACGCCGCAAACGCCTTTATGCGGGCCAGCGCGTCCGCGCCGTCCGCCGCCATTCGGGGCTCAACCAGGCCGCGATGGCCGAGGCGCTGGGCATTTCGACCAGCTATTTGAGCCAGATCGAGAATGACGAGCGGCCGATCACGCCACAGGTGCTGACCGCACTCTCGCGCCATTTCGCCTTCGAGCTGGAGGATGCGCCCGACGGCGCGCCCTCGCTCAACTGGCAAAGCCTGCTCGACGATCCGGTGCTCGCCGGGGTGGAGGTCGATCCGGTGCGCTTCGCGCGGTTGCGCGACAGCCATCCCGAGATCGCGCACATCATCACCAACCTGTACCAGGGCTATCGTCAGGCGCAGGAACGCGCGGCGATGCTCGACGACAGCCTTGCGGAGACGGGCCAGCACAATTCGCGACTCCCCTGGGAAGAGGTGCGCGACTGGTTTCACGAATCGGGCAATTATATCGACCAGCTCGATCGCAATGCCGAGCAGATTGCCGAGGAACTGGGCGATGACCTGACGCCGGAGGGCCTGATCGCGCGGCTGCACCGGGATCATGGAATCGTGGTCAAGCCATTGCGCGTAGGCGACCCCAATGCGCCGCTCAGCCAATATGACGGCGCGAGCCGGACACTCTATCTGGCCGAAGGGATCGCGCCGGAATCGCGCTATTTCATGCTCGCACACCGGCTGATGGCGCACGAGATGCGCTTTGCCATCGCGATCCTCGCCGCCAATGCAAAGCTCAAGAGCGAGCAGGCCCAGAAGCTGGTCTCGGTCGGGCTCGCCAATTATGCCGCCGGCGCACTCGTGATGCCATATGCGCGCTTTCGCGAGGCGGCGATGGCGTGCCGGCATGATATCGACCAGCTTACGCATCGTTTCGGGGTGAGCTTCGAACAGGCCTGCCACCGGCTCTCGACGCTGCAGCGCCCCGGTGCGCGCGGGCTGCCGGTGTTCTTCTGCCGGGTGGATATGGCGGGCAACATCACCAAGCGGCACAGCGCGACCCGGCTGCAATTCGCCCGCTTCGGCGGTGCCTGCCCGCTCTGGGTGGTGCATGAGGCCGCGGCGATCCCCGATCGCATCCTGGTGCAGCTGGCCGAGACGCCCGATGGGCTGCGCTATGTCTCGATGGCCAAGGGGCTGGTCAAGCCCTCGGGCAGCTATGGCCGCAAGCCGCGCCGCTATGCGGTGGCGCTCGGCTGCGAGGTCGAGCATGCCCGGCATTTCATCTATGCCGACGGGCTCGATACCGCGGCCGCAGGGGCCGTGACCCCGATCGGCATCAGCTGCCGCACCTGCCCGCGCGACAATTGCGACCAGCGCGCCTTTCCGCCGACCGATCGCCCGCTCGTGATCGACCCCGACCGGCGCGGCATGGTGCCGTACCGGATCGGGTAACGATCAGCGCCGACGCGATTACTTCATCAACACCAGCTCTTCGGCCATGCTGGGGTGCAGCGCGACGGTATCGTCGAACGCCTGCTTGGTGAGCCCCGCCTTCACCGCGATGGCGGCGGCCTGAAGGATTTCGGGCGAATCCGGGCCGATCATGTGCAGCCCGAGAATCTTGCCTGAAGGTTCCTCGGTAATCATCTTGTACAGGCCGCGCTCGGCCCGGTGCGCGAAGACGTTGCGCATCGGGCGGAAATCGGCCGAATAGACGCGGATATTGCCATAGCGATTGCGCGCCTCGCCCTCGGTCAGGCCCACCGACGCGATCGGCGGCTGCGAGAACACGGCGGTGGGGATGCAGTTGTAATCGACGGTCTTGGGCGTCCCGCCGAACACGGTGTCGGCAAAGGCCTGGCCCTCGCGGATCGCCACCGGTGTCAGCTGCACCCGGTTGGTGACATCGCCCACGGCATAGATGCTGTCGCACGCCGTCTTGCTGTATTCGTCGACGGGAATTGCGCCCTGGTCATCGGTCTCGATACCGACATGCTCCAGCCCCAGCCCTTCGACCTTCGGCACACGGCCCGTCGCCATCATCACGATATCGGTGTTGATCGGGTCGTGCCCCTTGAGGAACACGTCGAGCGTGCCGTCCTCGCGCTTCTCGATCTTCTC
>CAXRCQ010000019.1:0-2484 GCA_964228845.1 Blastomonas sp. | reverse complement strand
GAGCACGTTCAGGTTGAGCGGGAAGCGGATTTCGAGATCGGTCAGCCGATAGAGGCTGTCCTTGAGTATATCGACATCGACATTGCGGCTCTTGGGCTCGATCACGAGCCGGATGGTCGCGTCCGACTCATCGCGCACATCCGCGAGGATCGGCAGCTTCTTCTCGGCGATCAGCGTCGCGATCTGCTCGATCAGCTTGCCCTTCTGCACCTGATAGGGGATCTCGCTGATGATCAGCTGCCAGGTGCCGCCGGGGAGCTTCTCGATGCCGGTTGGCTCCCAGTTGCCCTCGGCATCCTTGCCCGTCGAATAGCGCGCGCGCAGGCGGAACGCACCGCGTCCGGTGCGATAGGCGTGGCTGATGCTCTCGGCGCTGTCGACCAGCACACCGCCGGTCGCGAAATCCGGCCCGAGAAACACCGTCATGATGTCTTCGTGGCTGGCTTCGGGCTTCCTGATCAGCAGCATCGCCGCATCGATGATCTCGAGGACGTTGTGCGACGGGATCGAGGTCGCCATGCCCACCGCGATGCCGCTAGCGCCATTGGCGAGCAGGTTCGGGAACAGGCCGGGAAAGACCTCGGGCTCCTCCTCCTCGCCATTATAGGTGGGCTTGAAGGCGACCGTGCCTTCGTCCAGCCCCGCCATCAGCTCGATCGCGGTGCGCGTCAGCCGCGCTTCGGTATAGCGATAGGCTGCGGCGTTATCGCCATCGATATTACCGAAATTGCCCTGCCCGTCGACCAGCGGATAGCGCAGCACAAAATCCTGCGCGAGGCGGACCATCGCGTCATAGACCGAGGCATCGCCATGCGGATGGTACTTGCCGATGACATCGCCGACGACGCGCGCGCTCTTCTTGTAGCTGCTCGCCGGATCGAGCTTGAGCTGCCGCATCGCCCAGAGCAGGCGGCGGTGAACCGGCTTCAGCCCGTCGCGCAGATCGGGCAGCGAGCGCGCGGTGATCGTCGAGAGCGCATAGACGAGATAACGATCCGACAGCGCACGGTCGAACGAGGTGTTCTCGATTTCGGGAATGTCGTCGCCGCCGCCGGCGCTCGCCTCGTCTGCCATGAAGTGCGCCTAGCAGCGCCGAAGCGCCAAGGCGAGAGGGCGAGCCCGGTTTTCTGGGGAAAATTTGCGTCCGAAACGCCGCAGCCCCGGCCGATCAGAACGCTCCGTGCCGCCCCTTGCCCCCGGCAAAGCTGGCCGCGCCGCTCAAGGTCTCGCCGCTGGCGATGGTCTCGCGTCCCAGCCTGGCCTCGAGCGCGATCGCCTCTGCCTCGGACAGCGACCATTGCGCCAGCGCGCTCGCCCGGTCGCCCCGCAGGCACTGCTGCGGGAAAGCTGCGATCTGACGGGCGAGCTCGACCGCAAGCTCGAGCGCGCCTCCGTGCCGGGTGACGCGGTTGGCCAGGCCCATTTCGTGCGCCTCTGCCGCGCCGACCTCGCGTCCGGTCAGCATCAGGTCCATCGCACGCGAATGGCCGATAAGCCGCGGAAGCCGGATCGTGCCCATATCCACCAGCGGCACTCCGAAGCGACGGCAGAACACCCCCATGCGTGCGGTCTCCGCCATGACCCGCATGTCGCACCACAAGGCGAGCTCCATGCCGCCTGCGACCGCATAGCCTTCGATGGCGGCGATCACCGGCTTGCCCAGTTGCATCCTGGTCGGCCCCATCGGTGCCATGCCGCTGTCGGTAACCGGGCGCCTGTCACCCTCGCTCAGCGCCTTGAGGTCCGCGCCCGCGCAGAAATGCCCGCCCGCGCCGTGCAGGATCGCGACATGCACGCTGTCATCCCTGTCGATCCGCTCGAACGCTTCGAACAGCGCGAGCGCGGTCTCGCCATCGACGGCATTGCGCCGATCGGGACGGTTGATGGTGACGATCGCCACCTGCTGCTTGTGATCGACCTTCACGTTCATGCGCGCTCGCTCCCGCTCCATCGCCCGGCACCACAGGCTGCACCTGTCCGGTTTCATGACAGTAAACATGCCCGCGCGGACAGCGCAATTGCACCCGCGAACCCAAGTCGCTATAGGGGCGCTGAGTGACGCCCCGGCCCTGCGTGCAATTGGTTGCCGCACCGGGGCGTCCTGCTTTCTATCGGAGATACGTGCCATGACCCGCCGCCGCCAGATTTACGAAGGCAAGGCCAAGATCCTCTATGAAGGTCCCGAGCCCGGCACGCTGATCCAGTATTTCAAGGACGATGCCACCGCGTTCAACGCCCAGAAAAAGGGCACGATCAACGGCAAGGGCGTCATCAACAACCGCATCAGCGAATATGTCTTCACGCGGCTTTCGCATATCGGCATCCCCACGCACTTCATCCGCCGCCTCAACATGCGCGAGCAGCTGGTGCGCCAGGTCGAGATCGTGCCGATCGAGGTGGTCGTGCGCAATGTCGCCGCCGGATCGATCTGCAAGCGTCTGGGTCTGGAAGAAGGCCAGCCGCTGCCGCACACGCTGATCGAAT
>CAXRCQ010000018.1:0-2867 GCA_964228845.1 Blastomonas sp. | reverse complement strand
GGGGGCAGGCATAGCCTATACGCTGCTTACGGGAGCCGAGGTGCCGACGGTCAGGAGCTGTATCGGCGCAGTGCTGGTTCTCGGGGCACTGGCATTGGGGAGGGAGCCCCTGTCGATGCGAATGGTCGCGGTTGCGGCGTTCTGCGTCCTGCTGTTTTGGCCCGAAGCGGTAATCGGGCCAAGCTTCCAGATGAGTTTCGCTGCGGTGCTTGCCATTATTGCCCTGCACAACTCCGGGCCCGTGCAGCAGTTTCTCCGCCCGAGGGAAGAAGCGCTTGCGGCGAAGTACGCACGCCGGGTGGCGATGCTGTTCATCACCGGTGTCGTGATCGAAATAGCCCTTACGCCCATCGTGCTGTTCCATTTTCACCGAGCAGGGTTCTACGGCGCCTTTGCGAATGTCGTCGGCATCCCGCTGGTCACTTTCCTGTCCATGCCGCTCATTGCCCTCGCGCTGCTTCTCGATCTGGCGGGACTGGGCGGTCCGGTATGGTTGCTGGCAGGCACGTCGCTCGATCTCTTGTTGTGGATCGCCCACTTCACCTCTGCCCAGCCCGGAGCGGTAAAGCTGGTTCCGCAGATGGGTTTGGGGACGATCGCCCTCTTCGTCGGCGGTGCCTTGTGGTTGGCCCTGTGGCGGGGGAAGGTGCGGCTGTGGGGTCTGTTGCCTGCCTCCGTGGGCGCGTTTGCGCTTGCGGTGACGCCCGCAGCCGACATCCTCGTGACCCGCGATGGTGCGGATTTCGGCATCGTGGATCAAGATGGTCAACTTCACGTACTGCGCAGCTCTCCACATTCCTATTCGCAAACGAACCTGATCGAGTTGTCCGGCAGCGAGCACCCTCCGGTTCCGGTGCAAACCTACCCGGACGCGAGGTGCAGCGCTGATTTCTGCAGCCTCGTCGTCGCCCGCGAGGAGCGTGAGTGGGTCCTGCTGGTGGCGCTCAACCGCCAGCGCATTGATGAGCGCCAACTGGCCGCAGCATGCGAGCTGAGCGATATCGTGATCGCAGACCGGTGGTTACCCCGCAGCTGCCAGCCCCGATGGCTCAAGGTCGACGGTCGCTACCTGAGCGAGAATGGCGGTACGGCGATCTACCTCGACGATAACCGCGCAGCCGGCGTGGCTGATGGCGAGGGGAGCCATGGCTGGCAGCGTTCAGGGATCGAGAGCCCCAAACAAAAAGGGCGCCAGCTTTCGCCGGCGCCCTGATTGCCTTGATCCATACTTGTCAGTGGTAACGGCGCAGCAGTCCTGCGAGTTTGCCCTGAACCTGCACCCGGTTGGCTTCGTAGACCTGAGGTTCGTAAGCGCCGTTCGCCGGATCGAGCCGTACCATTGCGCCTTCGCGTCGCAGGTACTTGAGCGTCGCTTCCTCGTTATCGACGAGCGCAACGACGATTTCACCGTCGCGTGCCGTTTCCGTGCGGCGGACCAGGGCGAAGTCCCCGTCGAAGATACCGGCCTCGATCATCGAGTCACCGGACTCTTCGAGAGCATAATGATCGCCCGGGCCGAGGAGAGCGGCGGGCACCGGCATGCTCGACTGGCCTTCGATGGCCTCGATCGGAGCACCGGCGGCAATACGGCCATGAAGCGGGATCTGGAGGACGTCGTTCGCCGGATCGGGCGCAGCCGGCGCTGCCTTGTGCGCGGAAACCACCGCGTCGTTCGCAGCCGTGACCGGCGCCTTCGCAGCGGCGGGTGCAGTGACTGCATCCTCCGGAAGTTTGATCACTTCGAGCGCCCTCGCACGGTTGGGCAGGCGGCGGATGAAGCCGCGTTCTTCAAGCGCGGAGATCAGGCGGTGGACGCCAGACTTGCTCTTCAAGTCGAGCGCTTCCTTCATCTCTTCGAAAGAAGGCGAAATGCCCGTTTCCCCGAGACGCTGCTGGATGAAGCGGATCAATTCATGCTGCTTTGCGGTCAGCATCGGTCACTCCCTCGTTCCTGTTCACATCATGCGAACGAATGTGGAACAATTAGGCAACCAATTTTGGCGAGTCAAGCAAGTCAGCGGTTTTTCGCGCCGGAATGGAGGAACAGGCGTTCCCGTTTCAGTCCTCGGCTTTCCAGTCGCCGGACTTGCCTCCGGTCTTTTCGACCAGGCGTACACCGGAAATGACCATCGATCGGTCGACTGCTTTTGCCATGTCGTAGAGCGTCAGCAGGGCAACGCTGGCGGCGGTAAGTGCTTCCATCTCCACGCCGGTCTTGCCGGTGAGACCCGCCTTCGCGGTTACCGCGACATGGTCATTGGCGAGGTGGAAATCGACCGTGACCGTCTCCAGTCCGAGCGGGTGGCAGAGCGGGATGAGCTCGCCAGTGCGCTTGGCCGCCATGATCCCGGCGATCCTTGCAGTCGCGAGTGCATCTCCCTTGCCCAGGCTTCCGTCCGCAATGGCGGCGAGCGCCTCCGGTTTCATCGTAATCCGGCCCTCCGCAGTAGCCATGCGGCGGGTCGTCGGCTTGGCGGAGACGTCGACCATGCGGGCGGCCCCCTTCTCGTCGAGATGAGTCAGCCTGGTCACGCTGCCTCTGCGCCGGTTCCGACCAGCAGGGCCTTCGTAGCCGTCTCGACATCCGCTTGCCGCATCAAGCTTTCGCCCACGAGGAAGCTGCGCACTCCCGAACGGGACAGGCGGAGGCAGTCGTCGTGCGTGAAAATGCCGCTTTCCCCGACGATCAGCGACCCATCCTTCGCCAGCGGCGCAAGTCGCTCGGTCGTGGCGAGTTCGGTCTCGAAGGTTTTGAGGTTACGGTTGTTTATCCCGACGAGCGGTGACTTGAGCGCCTTGGAGCGTTCCAGTTCTTCTTCGTCATGTACCTCCACCAGCACGTCCATGCCGCGCTCCAGCGCCGCATG
>CAXRCQ010000017.1:0-5943 GCA_964228845.1 Blastomonas sp. | reverse complement strand
CAGGTCAAGAATGTCGTGATCTCGTCCGATCGCGTCACCGGTACCTATGTCAATGACGAGGCCTTCTCGGCCGTGCGCGTCGAGAACGACCCGACGCTGATCCCGCTGCTCGAGGAAAAGGGCGTGGACTATAGCGGCAAGGCGATCGAACAGCCCAGCCTGCTGGTTGCGATCCTGTTCCAGTCGCTGCCCTTCATCCTGATCATCGCCATCGCGTTCTTCGTGCTGCGCCAGGTACAGAAAGGCGGCGGGGCGAGCGGTGCGATGGGCTTCGGCAAGTCAAAGGCCAAGCTGCTGACCGAAAAGGCCGGCAAGGTGACCTTTGCCGATGTCGCCGGCATCGACGAGGCGCGCGCGGAGCTGCAGGAGATCGTCGAGTTCCTGCGCGATCCCAGCAAGTTTGCGCGGCTCGGCGGACAGATTCCCAAGGGCGCGCTGCTCGTCGGCTCGCCCGGCACCGGCAAGACGCTGCTCGCCCGCGCCATCGCGGGTGAGGCGGGCGTGCCCTTCTTCACCATCTCGGGCTCGGATTTTGTCGAGATGTTCGTCGGCGTCGGCGCAAGCCGCGTGCGCGACATGTTCGAACAGGCCAAGAAGAACGCGCCGTGCATCGTCTTCATCGACGAAATCGACGCGGTGGGCCGTCATCGTGGCTCGGGCCTCGGCAATTCGAACGACGAGCGCGAACAGCCGCTGAACCAGCTGCTGGTCGAGATGGATGGTTTCGAGGCCAATGAAGGCATCATCATCATCGCGGCGACCAACCGTCCCGATGTGCTCGACCCCGCGCTGCTGCGTCCGGGCCGTTTCGACCGTCAGGTCGTGGTGCCGGTGCCCGATATCGAGGGCCGCGAGAAGATCCTTCAAGTGCACATGAAAAAGGTGCCGCTGGCACCCGATGTCAACGCGCGCGTCATCGCCCGCGGGACGCCCGGCTTCTCGGGTGCGGACCTTGCCAATCTGGTCAACGAGGCGGCGCTGCTCGCCGCGCGTCGGGGCAAGCGCCTGGTCGCGATGAGCGAGTTCGAGGCGGCCAAGGACAAGGTGATGATGGGCGCCGAGCGCAAGTCCATGGTGATGACCGAGGACGAGAAGCGCATGACCGCCTATCACGAGGCGGGCCATGCCATCGTCGCGGTGCATGAGCCTGCGTCGGATCCGATCCACAAGGCGACGATCATTCCGCGCGGCCGTGCGCTGGGCATGGTGATGCGTCTGCCCGAGCGCGACGTTTACAGCTATCATCGCGACAAGATGTACGCCAACCTCGCCGTCTCGATGGGTGGCCGCGTCGCCGAGGAAGTGATCTTCGGCTATGACAAGGTTTCCTCGGGCGCGAGCGGCGACATCCAGTATGCCACCAAGCTGGCGCGCGACATGGTCACCAAATGGGGCATGTCCGACGAGCTCGGCCCGCTCCAGTATGAAGAGCAGTCCGAAGGCTATCTCGGCTATGGCCAGAGCCAGCGGCTGATGATGTCGGACGAGACCGCGCGCAAGATCGATGCGGAAATCCGCAAGGTCGTCGATCAGGGCTATGATCGCGCCAAACAGGTGTTGAGCGATCATGTCGACCAGTTGCACACTTTGGCCCTGGCACTGCTCGAGTATGAGACGCTGAGCGGCGACGAGATCAAGCAGCTGCTCGACAGTGGAAAGCTTGACCGGCCTGATGGCACGATGACCAAGCCCGACGTGGCCCCCGGCATCGGTGCGGTTATTCCGCGCGCCGGAAAGCGCAAGGGGCCGTTCCACGATCCCAAGCCGCAGGGTGCCTGAAGGTACGGGGCATCCCGCTTGGGCCAATGAATGCATTGTCCATCTTCGTGACGGCGTTGGCGCTTCAGGCGTCAGCGCCGTCGTCGCAACCGGCACCGGAAGCGCTGGAAACGGTACGCGCGTTTCTGCAGACCGCTGAGGCGCTGATGGCAAAGGGCGAGGCGGGGGTCGTTTCACCCGAGGCCGACGCGGTGCGCCAGGCGGTGCAGGATGCGGCGAGGGCGTATCGCGCGGCGCTGCAGGAGAGTGCCAGCCGGGGAGAACCTCCGCCCAGTTGCCCGCCGCCAGCGGGTCAGGCGCAGCTGACGATACCCGATCTGATCGGTGACTTTCAGGCCTTTCCTGAATCGCATCGCGACATGCCCCTGCCAACCGCCTTTGCGCTGGTGATGACGCTGCGCTATCCCTGCAAATAGGTCATCGGCCGTTCATCTGCCGGCGCTAAGGCTCTGGTCGATCATCGAGGGAGCAGGGTGATGAAGCGGGGCTTTCAAACAGCGATTCTGGTCGGCGCGGTGGTGCTGCTGACGGGGGCGGCATCCGAAATGACGGTGGCCGAGTTTCTGGCCGGAATGAAAAAGGCCGAAAGCCTTGGCCCCGCCGCGTTGCTTTCGAGCGATGTCCGTGCACTGCGTGCCGAATCGGACCGGGTTCGTGAGCTGTACGTCGCGGATATCACGCGTCAGAAAAAGGCCGGGGGCAAGATGCACAGCTGCCCGCCCACCGGCGATCGGCCAAAGATGACGGGCGAGGAGTTGCGCGTCTATCTCACCAGCCTGCCGCCCGCCGCGCAGAAACAGCCGTTTCGCGCGGCGGTCTACAACCTCATGAAGAAGAAATACCCCTGCAAATAATGCAGGGGCAGCGCGTCGCTCCCCCCGTCTTGCAGCGCGGAGCTCGCTGAGCCTCAGGCGGCAAGAAAGCCTTCGAGCCGCCCACGAATGATCTGCTCGGCCTCGGCCATGATCCGGTCGATCAGGTCCTTGCAGGTCGGGATATCGTGGATCAGGCCGGCGACCATGCCGCAGCTCCACGCGCCTGCGTCCATGTCGCCTTCCATCATGATACGCGGATAGACGCCTGCGACCTGCTCGATGATGTCGGTGAACTGCAGATCCTTGCCCTTTTCGCGTTCGATCAGGAGCAACTGCTCCACCGCCTCGTTGGTCAGAACGCGCTCGGTATTGCGCAACGGACGCATCACGAGCCGCGTGTCGAGCTCGGATGCGGCGACGATCGCCTGCTTCACATTCTCGTGCACCGGCGCTTCCTTGGTCGCGATGAAGCGGGTGCCCATGTTGATGCCGTCAGCCCCCATGGCGAGCGAGGCGACCAGCGAGCGCGCATCGGCCTGGCCGCCCGAGGCGACGAACGGTATGTCGAGCTCGTCCGCTGCGCGGGGCAGCAGGATCATGTTGGGCACGTCATCCTCGCCCGGATGGCCGCCGCATTCGAATCCGTCGACCGAGACCGCGTCGCAGCCGATCGCCTGCGCCTTGAGCGCATGGCGCACGCTGGTGCACTTGTGGATTACCTTGACGCCCGCGTCCTTGAGGTACGGCAGCACCGATTGCGGATTGTTGCCCGCCGTCTCCACCGCCTTGACGCCATTATCGATGATCACGCGCACATAGCCGGGATAATCGGGAGCGGTGAGCACGGGCAGGAAGGTGAGGTTCACGCCGAACGGCTTGTCGGTCATCGCCTTGCACTTCTTGATCTCGGCATCGAGATCCTCTGGCGTCTTCTGCGTGAGGCCGGTGATGATGCCGAGCCCGCCCGCATTCGATACCGCCGCTGCGAGTTCGGCAAAGCCGACATAATGCATGCCGCCCTGGATGATCGGGTGCTCGATGCCGAACAGCTCGGTAATGCGGGTCTTCATGGGGCTCTCTCCTGTATCTTGTCGTATTTCAGCTAGGTCAGACGAACAGCGCGACCGACTGCATCGCGGTCATTACCGGCTCGAGCCGGCTGTTCCATACGGTCATGTACTGGCTCGCCGCACCGTGATGCGCATGATGCGTCACCGATTCGAGCAACCACCAGCCGTTTTCGGTCACGGGTGCATCGGTCAGCAGGTTGACCTGCCAGTTCATGCTGCTCACTGGCCCGGCAATGTCCATCAGCCCCATGGCCGATGGCGGCAGGCCATCGCCTATCGCAAGCAGCTCGGTCATCGCATCGAGCCCGTCACGTTCGGCAAAGCGGTGCCAATTGGCGAGCCTGGGCGTGTTCATGCCCAGTTCGAGCCGCTTTTCGGGATATTCCATCTGCGAGGTGAAGAATTCGGGCGGCCCGCTGCGCGTGGTGCCTTCGGCTGGCGGCGGCGCGACCTCTGGGCGATGCACGCCTTCGAAATCGATCTTGCTCTCGCGCTTGCTCATGAAGATGAAGGTGCCGATGAAACCCAACCCCTCGGTGCTGCGAATCTTGACCTCGACAAAGGCAGTATTGCGGCCCCGGCGCAACAGATCGGTAGAGATCGTGACCTCCCCTGCCAGCGGTCCGACAAAGGCCACCTGCGCCGAGCGCAGCGGCGGCGCGTCGGGCACGGTCAGTCGCGCGGCATGATGGGCCAGTGCCGACGACAATCCGCCATAGGACGTACGGCCCTGCATCCAGCAGGCGGGAATAGAAACGGTCCATCCGGCATCGGTCGGGACCAGCGAAGCGAGGGTCTGAGCGAGGTTCATCGCGCGATTAAGACCAGAGATTTCGGCCCGAATCCACCGGAAATTTGCCCAGCGGAAGCTGCCGTTACGGATCGCTGGATGTCAGAAGGGGGGAAGGCTGGTGGGCGTAGGAAGGATTGAACTTCCGACCCCTGCGATGTCAACACAGTGCTCTACCACTGAGCTATACGCCCACGCTTTAGCCTTGCTGCCGGTGCTGTGCGCCGCGGCAAGGGCGGTCCATTACAAAGAGCTTGGCGGTCGTGCAAGCGGTAAATGAAGGCGCTCGCAGAAATTGCCTCAGAGACTCTGCGCGAATGTGCCGCGCGAAAACACGCGATCGACTTCGAGCACCAGATCCTTGAGATGGAAGGGCTTGGACAGCACCCGCGCGCTCGGCGCGGCCTGTTCGGCCTTCAGCGTCACCGCGGCGAATCCCGTGATGAACATGACCTTGGTGTTGGGCGAGACTCGTCCGCAATGCTGGGCGAGTTCGATCCCGTCCATTTCAGGCATGACGATATCGGTCAGAAGCAGGTCGAAATGCTCTTCCTGCAACAAGGGCAGGGCGGCGGTGCCCCGGTCGACGGCAGTGACCTCATATTCCGCCTTTTCCAGCGCGCGCTGCAAATAGGTCCGCATGGCCGCATCATCTTCCGCCAGCAATATCCGCAACATTCGCCAAGTCCTCCAAGCCGTGCCTCGCAAAACGGTTTATGCCGCAGGCAGTTAAGATTTTCCAGCACGTCCACGCGCCGTTCGGCCTGTGCCCCGAAGCAGGACAGGGCAGGAGCGAGGGGTAAACTGCCCGTTGCCTGCCCGCGCCGGTCATGCGGCTTTGACTTGACCGGAGCTTTGGCGCATGTCGTTCCTCCATGGACATGCCATCCCCAGGCGCTGCGATGCCATCGCGGCTGTTCAGCCTCGAAGGGCTCGATACGGCGCGCGTGCCGGTGCTGGTGGCGGTGCCCCATGCCGGGCGCGATTATCCCGATGCGATCCTTCAGAATCTGCGCGTAGCCCCCGAGGTGCTCGAGCGGCTCGAGGATCGTCATGCCGACATGCTGCTGCCCGATCGCGATTCGCTGGGCTTTGCCAGTCTGAACGCGCATGTCGCGCGCGCCTGGATCGATCTCAACCGCGCACCGAACGAGGTCGACCCTCAGATGGTTGCGGATGCCCCGCGGACCGCCTTTGCCCAGCCCAGCGCAAAGGTGCGGGGCGGGCTGGGGCTGGTGCCGCGACGTCTGGCCGACCATGGCGAGCTCTGGCGAAAACCCTTTGCCCAGGCGGACATCCAGTCGCGCGTGGCACGCTTGCACGATCCCTATCACCGGGCGCTCGGCCAGGCGCTGGCGGCGCTGAAATCGCGATTCGGCTGCGCGCTGCTGATCGACCTGCACTCCATGCCACCGCTGCGTCCAGACAACGGCGCGACCGCGCCGCAGATCGTGCTGGGCGACCGTTTCGGACGCTCCGCCAGCGGTGG
>CAXRCQ010000016.1:0-3842 GCA_964228845.1 Blastomonas sp. | reverse complement strand
AGACCTCCTCGAAATCCCAGGCATCGTCGAACTGGACAAGGTGGGGTTCGACGCGGGTCTCCGGCGATACGGAGGCAATGTCCGAGGTCACGAAGCGCGCGAGATCGGCATGCTTGGCACCGTGCAGAAGCACGAGGCGGTCGACCCTGAGGTCCTGGTGCATGCACAAGCCGACAGTGGGGCGCCATTTGTGCCAGCGCGAGGAATCGCGCTTGCTGCCGTCCAGCGTGCTGCCCAAAAATCCGATCACCGTCGTGCGTGCCATGCCTATACTGTAGGATAAAATGCGATATGAAGCGATAAGATTTTGTCGTATGCATCAGTCTGCCCTCATGCAGCCCGCTCGCATTAAGTTGTTATTTTACAGTCGCATATGCAACCCACTCGGCCATGCTCATAGATTGGCATGGTCGCTGCAACGCTATGAGCGCCGGGTCCGTCAAACAGCCCGGCAGCGAGCGGTCGGGGTGGTCGGAATGGGCTGGCCACCCCAAGACACCGCCACAACAGGAACAGAAGCGATGACCATGACCGGATACGAACTGCACGAAGTCGAAGGCGGCGCGCCGATCAAGGCATGGACCCGCGGCGTTCCGGTCGACGACAAGGCGCGCGCGCAGCTCGCTCGGGCGGCGCAGATGCCGTTCATCTTCAAGCACCTCGCGGCGATGCCGGACGTCCATGTCGGGATCGGCGCGACCGTAGGCTCGGTAATTCCGACCAAGGGCGCGGTCATCCCGGCTGCGGTGGGCGTGGACATCGGTTGCGGGATGATGGCTGCACGCACCTCGCTGATGGCCAGCGACCTGCCGGACAATCTCGAGGGCATCCGTGCCGCGATCGAGCGTGCCGTGCCGCATGGGCGCTCCTCGGGGCGTGGCGGGCGCGACAAGGGGGCATGGGGCGATCCGCCGTCCGAGGTGATCGAAGCCTGGGCGACACTGGTGCGCAGGTTCGATCGCATCGTGGCGAAATACCCGCGGCTCGCTCGCACCAACCATCTGGTGCACCTGGGCACGCTCGGGACGGGAAACCACTTCATCGAGCTGTGCCTCGACGAGGCGCAGGCGGTGTGGGTGATGCTCCATTCCGGCAGCCGCGGGGTCGGCAACGCCATCGGAACGTTCTTCATCGAGCTTGCCAAGCAGGACATGCGCAAATGGCATATCAATCTGCCCGACCAGGACCTCGCCTATTTCCCCGAAGGCACCGACCACTTTGATGACTATGTCGAGGCGGTCGAGTGGGCGCAGGACTTTGCGCGGCTGAACCGCCAGGTGATGATGACCCACGTCATCGCTGCCCTGCGGTCGCAGATCGACAAGCCCTTCGAGGCGGCGTGCGAAGCAGTGAACTGCCACCACAACTACGTGACGCGCGAGAACCACTTTGGCGAGAACGTGCTCGTCACCCGCAAGGGTGCGGTGCGCGCGGCAAAGGGGACGCTGGGGATCATCCCAGGTTCGATGGGGGCAAAGAGCTTCATCGTGCGCGGGCTGGGCAACCCCGACAGCTTCGACAGCTGCTCGCATGGTGCAGGACGGATCATGTCACGCACCGAGGCGAAGAAGCTGGTCACGCTCGATGAGCATATCGCCGACACGGCGGGCGTGGCCTGCCGCAAGGACGAAGGCGTCATCGACGAGACCCCGCGTGCCTACAAGCCGATCGAGAAAGTGATGGCCGCACAGGCCGATCTGGTCGAGATCGTGCATACGCTGAAGCAGGTCGTGTGCGTGAAGGGGTAAAACCCTTCACGCCGCCATTGGAAGACAAAGAAGAAAGACCATGATCACCATCGACGGCTCCGAGGGCGAAGGCGGCGGGCAGGTGCTGCGCTATGCCTGTGCGCTTTCGCTCCTCACCGGAGAGCCCTTCATCATCGAAAAGATCCGCGCCGGCCGCGACCAGCCGGGGCTGATGCGTCAGCACATGACCGCGATCGAGGCCGCCTGTGCTGTCGGCGGTGCGGAGTGCGAAGGGCTCGAGCTCGGCTCGAACCGCATCATCTTCCGTCCCGGACGGGTGTCGCCCGGCGAATACCGCTTCGCGGTGGGCACTGCCGGTTCGACAGCGCTTGTGCTCCAGACGCTGCTGGTGCCGCTGGCGCTGGCTGGCGCTCCCTCGAGCTTGGTGATCGAAGGCGGCACGCATGCCGCTATGGCACCGCCATTCGATTTCATGGCGCGCTGTTTCCTTCCCGTTTTCGAGCGGATGGGGCCGCGCGTCACGGCGACCATCAAGCGGCACGGCTTTTTCCCGCGCGGCGGTGGACGGATCGAGGTTGAGATCGATCCTGCACCATTGCGCAGGATCGAATTCCTCGATCGGGGCCGGCCGGTCTCGCACACCGGAACCGTTCTGTTCGCATCGCTCGACGGCGATATTGCCCGGCGTATCCGCAAGGCAGCGCTCAAGAACGTGCCCGGCTGGGCGGATGACGCCATTACGGTGCGCGAGCTGCCCGCCGATCAGGGGCCAGGCGTTGCCCTGCTCCTCGAAGCCGGCTTCGAGCATGTCACTGAAGTCGTCTCAGGCTTCGGCAAGCTCGGCCTGTCTGCCGAGAAGATTGGGGTGACTGCGGGCAAGCGCATGGCCGGCTACGAGGCGTCAGGCGCTTTCTGTGGCCCCTATTTGCAGGACCAGCTGCTGTTGCCGATGGCCATCGCAGGAGGTGGGGCGTTCACCAGTGTGAAGATCAGCGACCATACGCGCACTGCGGCCAAGCTCATCGAGCTGTTCATAGGGAGGCGGATTCGCTTCGGAGAAGATGGGCAGAGGCGACAACTGGTGGAGGTCCGTTAGCGCTGTGCCCAATGAATAGCCGCTATGTTTAGAGCTGACAAAGGCGCATCCTGTGACACTTCAGCTGGTCGATGTGAAGAGATGAAAAAACTTTATCTATGGCACGCGATCCAAATCAGCAGGCGGAGCGCACTGCTCGCTCATTAGCCACGCCCCATCGTTTTAGATAGCCGATATCCAGCGTCTGTCACACCCGCACTATACAACGGCTGAGATGGGTCGGAAGCAGCCTAGCGGCTTCGGGGCGCCAGATCACACGAAGCGGACATCGGTTTTGCCGGCTGGTAGCGCCGCCTAGGGAACACAAATGGTTAGCGAGGAAGTTATTGGCTCTCCCACTTTACTGACGCTCATCATACTAGCGAACCAGTTCAGGTTGTTTGAAGCCGTCGACGCCGGGTTCTCGACGCAACATTGAGGTGTTAGCAATCATTTTGCGTAGCCTAGGAACTCGGCATGCTCATGGCGTTCGACAGTCCAGCGCTTCGCTCCGATAGGTCGCTCACGAGATTGGCAGGCTGTCAGCCATAGCCGATTTTTGGCGCGCGAGATCCCAACGAAATAGGCAGCCCGTTCCGCTGCCGCGTCGCCCCAGAATGTCTCTTGCTCGACCCCTAGGATGGCGACCGTATCAAATTCGAGGCCCTTGCTTTTGTGAACCGACATAATGCGGACGGCGCTGTCGCCGGAGAAGGACGCTAAGGCCGTTGCCGGATCCGCGCCGTTTTGGAGCAGCAGATGGACGCGTTCGAGCGCCTGCTCGATCAACTGATCGAGCCGACCGCCATGCGCATAGTCCGACGACAGTGCGGTCAGATTGTCGCGCCCAACGGCACCGACCAACGCAACGACCAGCGTCTGCAGGTCATCCAAGTCCGCGAGATTGACGTCTCCCGCCGCGACCTGCCGCCTCGTGTCCGTAACGAAGCGGTCCCACCGCGAGCGCAGCTGATATTCGCGCTCCTCGTCGTGACCGTGGTTGAACACGACGAAATCCAGCAAGCGGCGATACGCGGCCGGCTGACGCGTGCCACTCG
>CAXRCQ010000015.1:0-4049 GCA_964228845.1 Blastomonas sp. | reverse complement strand
AGCTCGGTCCCGAAGGCGAGAGCGGCAAGGATCGACAGCTTGTGCGCGGCATCGACGCCATCGATGTCGAAGCTGGGATCGGCCTCGGCAAAGCCGCGCGCCTGCGCTTCGGCGAGCACGTCGGCGAAATCCTGGCCGGTTTTTTCCATCGCCGAGAGGATGAAATTGCAGGTGCCGTTGAGGATGCCGTAGACGCGGCTCAAACGGTTCGCGGCCGCGCCCTCGCGCAGGCCCTTGATGACCGGGATGCCGCCTGCAACCGCTGCTTCGTATTTGAACGCGAGCCCCGCCGTCTCGGCGCGCTGAGCGAGATCGAGCCCGTGATGCGCGACCATCGCCTTGTTGGCGGTGACGAAGGCCTTGCCGCCGCTAAGGCATTCCTTGGCGAGCGTCAGCGCCGGGCCGTCGGCGCCGCCGATCAGTTCGACCACCACGTCGATATCGTCGCGCGTGGCGAATTCGCCCATGTCGTCGACCCATTCATAGGGTGAGAGATCGACGCCGCGATCCTTGGCGCGGGCGCGCGCGGTGATGCCGCAGATGCGGATCGGCTTGCCCGCGCGCCGCGCGATCAGCGCCGCATTTTCCTCGACCAGACGGATCACGCCCGCGCCCACGGTGCCCAGCCCCACCAGCGCGATGTTCAGCGTTTCCCCCATTTCAGGTCCTTTTTGCCAGAGTTCAGTCGATTGGCTCTTAGCGTCTGCACCAGCAAAGGGAAGGGGGCGCGGCGGCTTGTCGGTTGCTGTCAGCCGCCCTATAGGCCGCGCGGGGCCGGATCATCGCAGAGGGATTAATTGATGACATCGCCGACAATCGTGATCCTGGCCGGCAAGCGCGACGGCAAGCTCGACCCGCTGGCCGAGGCCGCGGGCGTGACGCACAAGTGCAACGTGCCGATCCAGGGCAAGGCGCTGCTGCAATGGGTGCTGGAGGGCGTCGAGAATGCCTGGCCCGAAAGCCCGATCTGGGTCTCGATCCATGATCCCGCCGTCATCGCCGATCTGCCTGCGGTTCAGAAGCTGACGCAAAGCGGGCGGCTGCGGATGAGCGTGTCGCGCGAAGGCATTGTCGAGAGCATCGAGGCGGTGATCGAGGAGGCGGGGAGCCCGTTTCCGATGCTGATCACCACCGGCGACAATGTGCTGGTGACGGCGGAGGAGATCCGCTCCATCCACGATTTCGGCATGCGCGAGGGCGCGGGCGCGGTGATCGCGATTGCCGAAAAATCGAGCATCCTCGCCGAGCATCCCGAGGCGCAGCGGCGCTTCTACGAATTTTCCGACATGGCGATATCGAACTGCAACGCCTATTGGCTGCGCGACGCGGGCTCGTTCCGCGCCGCCGAGGCGTTCAGGGCAGGGGGCCAGTTCATCAAGACCAAGGGCCGGATCGCGCAGGCCTTCGGCCTCATCAACCTCATCCGCTTCCGGCTGGGCTGGTGGAGCGTCGACGGCGCGATGGCGGCAATCTCGCGCCGCTTCAAGGTCAAGGTCCGCGCGCTACTGCTCAGCGAAGGCGCCTACGCGGTCGATGTCGACAACGAGCGCACCTACAAGATTGCCGAGATGCTGCTGGCAAAGCGCAAGCCGTCGTAGAACGCAGCCATAGATCTCCCCCTTGATGGGGGAGGGTTGGGAGGGGGTGACCCCACCGGATTTTGCCTTCGGCTCGGTGACGCATCCCAGACTGCCTAGCTGCACCATCACCCCCACCGCTACGACTAGGTAGCAAGCAACCAAGTCTTCGCTGCCTCCCCCATCAAGGGGGAGGGGCAGTGGTCCGCAACATCAGGCGAGGCAAGGAATTCTCCCCTCCCGCGTGCGGGAGGGGTGCCCGCAGGGCGGGGTGGGCCTGCGCTGAGGGTGGTCGGCCCAACCCCGGTCCGGCAGGCCGGACGGTTGCATCCCCACCCCGGTCCGGCAGGCCGGACCTGCCCCTCCCCAAGGGGAGGGGAGAAGGCGCATCATCAATCCTTGTCGGGCCGCAGGCTCGTCCCCGCGCGGTCGCCGCGGAGCGATTCCCACCAGCTCACCGGGTTCCAGCTGGTGCTGCCGTCGAGCGAGAAGGTGACGATTTCCGCACGGCCGCCGATATTCTCGAGCGGCACCGCGCCGCCCAGGCCCAGTTCCTCCAGGCTCGCACGGCTGTCGGCGCTGCGGTCGCGATTGTCGCCCATCAGGAAGACATGGCCCGCAGGCACCTTGTAAGGCCCGTAATTGTCGAGCGGATAATCGGGGCCGAGATCGATGGTGTTGTACGACACGCCATTGGGTAGCGTTTCGCGGATGATTGGCAGTTCGCAATAATAGCGGCCATCGGCACCGCGCGCCTTGAGCATCGGGAAGTCGCTGGCATTGCACGGCGAGTTCACGTCCACCGGCAGCATCAGATTCGGCTGCACCGCGCGCGGAATTTGCTCGCCGTTGAGGATCACGCGGCCCTGGCGCACCTCGATCGTGTCGCCGGGGCGGCCGATGACGCGCTTGATATAGTCGCTCTGCGCGCCCGGCGGCGTGGCGATGACGATATCGCCATATTCGGGGGTCTTGCCCATGATCCGCCCCTTCATCGGCGGCAGCAGGTGGAAAGAGACCGAGACCCAGGACCAGCCATAGGGATATTTGGTCACCACCAGCCGGTCGCCGACCAGCAGATTGGGCATCATCGACATGGTGGGAATGTAGAAGGGCTTGGCGACCAGCGAATGGAAGGCCAGTACTGCGAGCAGCAGCAGGAACAGCCCGCGAATCTCTTCGAACCAGTTGACCGGCTTGTCTGACTCGCGCGCGCGCGCGTCCTTGGCCTCGATTGCCATGTCGGAGGATTCTGGTGCCATTTCGGGGTCTTTCGGGTCCGGGCGGGCGCTGTCAGTCAACGGGCCGCGCCTCGATAATGACGAAGGCCTGAGCCCATGGATGATCGTCGGTGAGCGTGAGATGAATGACGGCACTGTGCCCTGCGGGAATCATGCTGTCCAGCCGTGCCTTCGCGCCCCCGGTGAGGTTCAGTGTCGGCGCGCCGGATGGGGCATTGACCACGCCGATATCCTTCATGAACACCCCAGCCTTGAACCCTGTTCCCACCGCCTTGGAAAAAGCCTCCTTGGCGGCAAAGCGCTTGGCGAGCGTACCCGCCTTGGTGAACGGGCGGCGATTGGCCTTGGCCTGTTCGACCTCAGTGAACACGCGCTTCTCGAAGCGGGTGCCGAAGCGGTCGAGCGAGGCCTGAATCCGCTCGATATTGCACAGGTCCGAACCCAGCCCGATGATCACCGCGCCTCGTCCATCAATTGCCGCATCTTGCGGATGCTGGCTTCGAGACCGTCGAAGATCGCCTCGCCGATAAGATAATGGCCGATGTTCAGTTCCGCGAGCTGCGGGATCGCGGCGATCGGCTGGACATTCTCGAAGGTGAGGCCGTGCCCTGCATGCGGCTCGATGCCGTTCTTCGCGGCGAGCGCGGCGGCGTCGGCGATGCGCTTCAATTCGGCCTGCACGCCCTTGCGATCGTCATCGAGCCACAGATGCGCGTAGCGCCCGGTATGCAGTTCGACCACCGGCGCGCCGAGCCGCATCGCCGCCTCGATCTGCCGCGCCTCGGGCTCGATGAACAGGCTGACGCGGATCCCCGCCTCGCTCAGCCGTCCGACGATCGGCATAAGCGTGTTGTGCAGCCCGGCCGCATCAAGCCCGCCCTCGGTGGTGCGCTCCTCGCGCTTTTCGGGGACGATGCACGCGGCATGCGGCCTGTGGCGCAGCGCGATGGCGCGCATCTCCTCGGTCGCCGCCATCTCCAGATTGATCGGCAGCGTCGCGCCCGCCATGATCGCGTCGAGATCGCTGTCGCGGATATGCCGTCGGTCCTCGCGCAGATGCACGGTGATGCCGTCGCCACCCGCCGCCTGCACGATCTGCACCGCGCGCATCGGATCGGGAGGATCGCCGCCGCGCGCGTTGCGGATGGTGGCGACGTGATCGATGTTGACGCCGAGACGAAGCTTGCCAGTCATGCCTTGAGGTCGCGGCTACCCGGCTTTTCGGGCGGGA
>CAXRCQ010000014.1:0-2750 GCA_964228845.1 Blastomonas sp. | reverse complement strand
CAGTTCTCGATCTCTATGCACGCAACATTGAAGCGCGCGATCGAATCGCGGACGATGATGTTGCGCGACTGGCCGACATAGATGCCCGCATCCGACGCGCCGATGACCAGCACCGAATCGATCAGCACGTTTTCGGATTCGACAGGATAGATGCCATAGGCGCCGTTGGTTTCCTTCGGCCCACCGGTCCATTCGACGCGGATGTTGTGATAGACGATATTGTCCGCGCCCTTGGACTTGATCGCGTCGCCCTTGCTGTCCTCGACGGCAAAGTCGCGCAGCACGACATTGTCCGAGGTGACGAGCAGCCCCTCGCCCGCCGCCAACTGTCCCTTGAAGCTCAATACCGACTTGTCCGGCCCTGCGCCCTTGACTGTTACCCCTGCCACGTCGAGCGAAAGCCCGTCGGTCAGGTCAAACCGCCCTTCACCGATCATCACGACATCGCCGGGCTGCGCGAGGATCAAGGCCTCCTGCAGGCGCTCCTGCGCACCCGCGCCAGCCGCAACCGCAATGTCCTTGGCCAGACAGGGCGATGCTGCCGTCAGTGCGACAAGAGACACCAGGCCCGCAAAATTCCGCTTCATGCTCATCACTCCCCGCGTTATCACCGGCGCACGCCGTGCCTGCCCCGTCTGATGCGGGTCTGGCGGACAGGCTAATCGCAAGCGTGATGGAGAACAATATGCGCGTGTCGGCTTTCGCCGCAATTCTGGGGGCAGGTCTGCTTGCCGTTGCCATGCCTGCGCATGCCTCCGAACCCATTCAGGGCCAGTGGTACACCAAGGGCAAGCGCGCGGTGGTGACGATCGCGCCCTGCGGCAAGAACATGTGCGGACGCCTGACGCGCTTCATCGAACAGCCGAAGAACGGCGTGACAACCGATGTCAACAACCCCGAACCGGAACTGCGCAAGCGCAAGCTGATCGGCCTGCCCATCCTCACAGGCTTTGTCGCAGACGGGAAGAAATGGCGCGGCAAGATTTACGATCCCGAAAGCGGCAAGACCTATCGATCGGTCGTGACGGCCGCGAAGAATGGAACGCTGAGCGTTGAGGGCTGCATCGCCGTGTTCTGCCAGGCCCAGACCTGGACTCCAGCCAAGTAACGCATCGTCGTTTATTGAAGCGTTACATTGTGGCACCTTGGCTGCCATAAAACTGTAACGTTACTCGGGGTAACGCGATTGTGGGCCGGCGCAGGTCTTGCCTCAAAGCCGCGGCCGGCCCACTGCTCCATACCTGCATCCGTTTGCGACCCGGCAGGTCTGAAGAATTCCTTGATCCGACAGGCTGACTTAGGGTTGCTCGTCCCTGGCCTGCTTCAGCGCCATTTCGCTGACATAGCGATCGGCCTGCCACAGCAGCGAAACAGTGGCGCGCAACCCATGCTTGTCGGTGCGCCAATAGCCTGCATCGCGCAAACGCACGGCCAGTTCGCGCAACCGCTGACGCGCAACCGCGATATCTGCATGCGTTCGGCCCGCCGCAGCCTGGTCGAGGGCAAGCGACAGGGCTTCGCTCGCCCGAATAAAGGCTTGCTCATCGATTGCGGGAACGGTCGATGGGCTGCTAACGTTCACATCGTCGGACGAGGAACCTGCAACGGGATATCGGGCGGCGGGACTGTTCATTCCTGCCCACTAATGAAAATTTCCCGGAAGTGTAAGTTTATTACCGTTATCCGAACGTATGTAACGAACGGCTGGCCGAAAGTTCACGGTTAACCGGTGTCAGCCTGCGGGCTTTGCCACCAGCAGACCAGGCATGATGATGTCCAGCGTGTGGTTGGCATAATCGTCGCGCATCTGTTCGGTCATCTCGCTCTGGCCGAAGCAATGATGCAGCACCAGCCGCGCAGAAAAGAAGCGGTCGGCAGCGCCGGTGACGGTGAAATAGAAAAGCCCGGCATCAATCGGCCGAAACACACCCTTCTGCACCCCTTCGTCGATCAGACGTTCGTACGCGTTCGAGATGGGCACCAGATAATCGTCGGCAATCTTGCGCGACACTTCGGGCGCGGCATCGCGCACCAACCGCATCAGCAAGCGATTGAGATAGGGGAAGCGGAAATAGGTCCCGATCACCGCGCGGATATGCACACGCAATTTCTCGTCAGGCGGGAAATCCTTGGCCACCAGCGCGTCGAGGCTGTTGACGATATTGCGCATGTCGCGCTCGAGCAGCGCCAGCATCAGCCCCTGCTTGTTGCCGAAATAATATTTGACGAGAGCACTGTTCAGCCCCGATCGCAGCGAAAGCTCGCTCAGCGACAGATCGACCTGGTCGCCATCGCGCATGATCTGGCTGGCGGCTTCGATCAACTGGTCGCGCGCATTCCGTTCGCCGTCGGCAGCGCTGTCATTCATAGGCTGGTTCATCCCACCATGGATAGAATTCCGGCATGTCCGATGCAACCCGGTCAGGATAGCTTGCAACCCGCTTCTCGAGGAAACTCGATATGCCCTCTGCTGCATCGCCCGAACGCGAGCGCGTGTATATGGCGCGGCTGTCGATCCGGTGCGCATGCATAGGGTGCGGCGCCGAGGGAATGCGCCAGAGCATGGCGCGGGTCAGCGCGACCGAGACGGGCGCGGTATTGTCGATGATCTCGCGTGCAAGCGCGACGGCAGCAGGTATCAGGTCCTCAGGTGCATGGACCGAGCGGACCAGGCCACCCGCCAATGCCTCGTCGGCGCCGAAAACGCGGCCCGTCATGCACCATTCGAGCGCCTGTTGCTGCCCGACCAG
>CAXRCQ010000013.1:0-3584 GCA_964228845.1 Blastomonas sp. | reverse complement strand
ATCGATTGCGGCATGTCCGCCGGGTGCAGCACAAGATCTGCGCTGCCCAGCAACCGCACCTGACGCAGCGTCAGATCGTCGGGATCGGGCGAAGCAATCGTCAGCGTATAGCGACCGGAAGCGACCCCCTGCCCGCCCTGCTCCAGCCATTGCGCGACCGCTCGCTCGCTCTGATCGGCCAGCGGATCAAGCACGCCTCCGGGAGCCAGCGCCGCGTCTATCGCCCGCCTTCGCTCGGGACCGTCGGGCCAGCGCGCCCGGATGGCATCGCGGGCGGCATCGAGCGCGCGCGCCAGTCCACCCAGCCGGGCAGGCAGCATGGCTTCGAACCGCTGACGCAGCGCCTTGGCGAGCCCCGCCGACGCGCCTCCGGTTCCGATGGCGATCAGCACGGGATCGCGGTCGATGATCGCGGGCGTGGTAAAGTCGCACAGCGAGGGCCGATCGACGGCATTGACCAGCAAGCCGCGTGCCTTGAGCCGGGCGACAGCGGCGGCGGCCTCGGCCTCGTCCTCCAGCGCAACGATGGCGATGCGAGCATCGCGATTGTCCTCGGCGACGCAAATCCCCCCTGCCCGCTCGATCAGCCGTCTCTTGGCATCCGCCATCTCGCCTTCACCCAGCAGGATGACCGGCATCCCGCGCAGATTCACGAAGATGGGTAGCTGGTTCACAGCCAGTCGGGCACGGTTTCCGCCGCCATGATCTCGGCAGGGCTGATGCGGTTGGCGACCACGGCATGGCGGTCGCCATCGACCAGCACTTCGGCGACGATGCCGCGGCTGTTATAGCTGCTTGCCATGGTCGCGCCATAGGCCCCGGCGGTGCGGAAGATCGCGAGATCGCCAGCGACGACGGTGTCGATGTCGCGGCCCATCGCGAACGTATCGCCGCTCTCGCACACCGGGCCGACGATGTTCGCCATCATGCGCGTCCCGTCGGGACGCACCGCCTCGAAATCGTGCCAGGCATCGTAAAGCGCAGGCCGCGCGAGATCGTTCATTGCCGCATCGACGACCACGAACGGATCGCGGATGCCGGGCTTCACGCGGATCACGCGGGTGAGCAGCACACCGGCATTGCCCGCGATCACGCGGCCCGGCTCGAACTGGATCACCGCATCCCAGTCGCGCGTCACCCGGGCGACCAGCGCGCCATAGTCGGCGGGCGAAGGTGGTTCGGTCGCGGCCTGATAGGGCACGCCCAGGCCCCCGCCCAGATCGACATGGGTGATTTTGTGCCCCTGCTCACGCAGATGCGCGACCAGCTCGCCGATCTTGACGAATGCGGCTTCGAGCGGATCGAGGCTGAGCAGCTGGCTGCCGATATGCACTGCGACCCCGCGCAGCGCGATGCCAGGCAACGCGGAAAGCCGCTGGTAGATACCGGGGCCGACATGCAGGCCGACGCCGAACTTGTTATCGGCCTTGCCGGTTGAGATCTTGGCATGCGTGCCTGCATCGACATCGGGATTGATGCGCAGCGTCGCGTTTGCGGTGAGGCCCATCGCGGCGGCGACCGCGGCGAGCATCCGACCTTCCTCTTCGGATTCGATGTTGAACTGGCCGATACCCTTGGCCAGTGCATGGCGCATCTCCGCCTCGGTCTTGCCGACGCCGGAGAACACGATGTCATGCGCGGCGATGCCGGCGGCCAGTGCGCGGTCGAGCTCGCCTGCCGAGACGACATCGGCGCCATAGCCGCGCCCGGCCAACACCTTGAGCACGGCCAAGTTCGGATTGGATTTTACCGCAAATGCCAGATGCTTGCGTGTCACACCTGCCAGGCCGTCGCGGAATACGTCGGCATGGCGCTCCAGCGTCGCGCGCGAATAGACATAGACCGGCGTGCCGACCTCTTCGGCGATGCGCGCGAGCGGAACGCGTTCGGCAAACAGCTCACCGTCTACCAGTGCGAAATGATCCATGAGGAGAACGATCCTGCTTATTCGGGGGGAAGATCGAACGGATCATCGACCCGCGCTTCGGACTTGCGGCGCAGTTCGACATTGCGCTCGGGCCGCGCCTGGGTGCTGGGTTCGAGCAGCTCGTTGGGTCCGGCGGCACCGACCGCGCCATAGGCGGGCGGCACGGGTTTTATGCCCTCGACTGCGGTGAGTTTCTGGCGGCTACCGCAGCCAGGAAGCGCGACAAGCGCCGCGACGGCGGCACTGGCGATCAGAACAGAGCTACGCGGCATCATCAATCCCCCGCCAGCGCGGCACGGGCGCGGGCTACCTGATGCCTTACCTGATCGGGTGCAGTGCCGCCATAGCTGTTACGGCTGGCGACCGAAGCATCGACCGAAAGCGCGGGATAAACCGCATCGGTGATGCGCGCATCGATCGCCTTCAGCTCGTCCAGCGCCAGCGCATCGAGCGCCACGCCCTTGCCTTCTGCCAGCTTGACCACGGCACCGGTGATATGATGCGCCTCGCGGAACGGGATGCCCGCCTGACGCACCAGCCAGTCGGCCAGATCGGTCGCGGTGGCAAAGCCGCGCTCGGTCGCCTTGCGCATCGCGGCGGTATCGAACCCGGTTTCGGCGACCATGCCGGTCATCGCAGCGAGGCTGAGCATCAGCAGGCCTTCGCATTCGAACACCGGCGGCTTGTCGTCCTGCATGTCCTTCGAATAGGCGAGCGGCAGGCCCTTCATCGTCACCATCAGCGCGGTCTGGCAGCCGATGATCCGCCCGGCATGGCCCCGCACCAGCTCGGCCGCATCGGGATTGCGCTTCTGCGGCATGATCGACGATCCGGTCGAGAAGCTGTCGGGCAGCTTGACAAAGCCATAAGGCTGGCTTGCCCAGATGATGAACTCTTCGGCCAGGCGCGACAGGTGCAGCGCGCATTGCGCGGCGGCATTGAGATAATCGAGCGCGAAATCGCGGTCCGACACCGCATCGAGCGAATTGGCGGTGGGCCGGTCGAAACCGAGCGCGCTGGCCGTGGCGTCGCGGTCGATCGGGAAGCCGGTGCCTGCCAGCGCCGCCGATCCCAGCGGGCATTGGTTCATCCGCGCCCGTGCACTGGCGAACCGATCGCGGTCGCGCGCGAACATCTCGTAATAGGCCAGCAGGTGGTGGCCCAATGTCACCGGCTGCGCGATCTGAAGGTGCGTGAAGCCAGGCATGATCGCGTCGACATGCTGCTCCGCGCGATCGACCAGCGCGGTCTGCAGCGCCTTGAGCGCGGCATCGGCGGCATCGCAGGCATCGCGCACCCAGAGGCGGAAATCGGTCGCGACCTGATCGTTGCGCGAACGTGCGGTGTGCAGGCGCCCCGCCGCCGGGCCGATCAGTTCGGAAAGCCGCGCCTCGACATGCATGTGAATGTCCTCGAGCGCCCAGTCCTCGGCGACGCCGTTCGCGGCATATTCCTCGGCAATCTGGTTGAGGCCCTGGGTGATCGCCTCGGCATCGTCGGCGGGGATGATGCCCTGGGCCGCCAGCATCGCGACATGCGCGAGCGACCCGTCAATATCCTGCCGCCACAGCGCCTTGTCGAACGGGATCGAAGCATTTATGGCCCGCATCACGTCGGATGGCCCGGCGGCGAAGCGCCCGCCCCACATGCTGTTGGA
>CAXRCQ010000012.1:0-3018 GCA_964228845.1 Blastomonas sp. | reverse complement strand
AGAAATGCGTCACGGAGTAGGCAAGCGCAAGCTGCAGCGGACCAGCGCCCATCGTATCGCGATGCTGCGCAACATGGCGGCCTCGCTGATCAAGCACGAGCAGATCAGGACCACGCTGCCCAAGGCACGCGAACTGCGTCCCTATGTCGAAAAGCTGATCACGCTGGCCAAGCGCGGCGGCCTTTCCAACCGTCGTCTCGCCATGGCTCGCCTGATGGACGATGCCCAGCTGGTCAAGCTGTTCGACACGCTGGCTCCGCGCTATGCCGACCGCGCCGGTGGCTATACCCGCGTGCTCAAGGCCGGTTTCCGCGCCTCTGACGCCGCGCCGATGGCGGTCATCGAACTGGTCGACCGCGACACCAGCGCCAAGGGCCAGGATTCGGGCCCGGTCATGACCGAGGACGAATACGAAGGCGCGTAATCGTTACACGCGATACCGGATTGCCAGACAGGCCGCGAATGCTAAGTTCGCGGCCTGTTTTCGTTTGCCCAATCAACATCATGAAGGATCGCACATGCGCAACCGCGCCATTCTCGCCGCCTTGCTGGGAACCGTCGCCATGACCCTTTCCATGCCCGCCTCCGCCCAGGATGCGCCCATCGCCTATCCGGTGACCGAAAAGGTCGATACGGTCGAGGAGCAGTTCGGCGTGAAGGTGCAAGACCCCTATCGCTGGCTCGAGAACGACGTGCGCGTCGATCCCAAGGTCGCCGCCTGGGTGGAAGCGCAGAACAAGGTCACCGATGCCTATCTCGAAACGCTGCCGGGCCGCGCCGCGCTCGCCCAGCGGATGCGCGCGCTCTACGACTTCGCGCGCACCGGCGTACCGCGCGAGGCGGGCGGACGCTATTTCTTCACGCGCAATTCGGGGCTGCAGAACCAGTCGGTGCTGTACGTCAAGGACAGCAAGGACGCGGCCGAGCGCGTGCTGATCGATCCCAATGCCTGGGCCAAGGACGGCGCGACCGCGCTCGATGCCTGGGTGCCGAGCGAGGACGGGACGAAGCTGATCTATTCGATCCAGGACGGCGGCAGCGACTGGCGCACGGTGAAGGTGCTCGATGTCGCGACCGGCAAGGTGCTGGAAGACGAGGTCAAATGGGTCAAGTTCTCCGGGCTCGACTGGGACAAGGCGGGCAAGGGCTTTTATTATTCGCGCTTCCCCGAGCCGGACAAGGCGGGCGAGTTCCAGTCGCTCAATACCAACCAGGAAATCCGTTATCACGCGCTCGGCACGCCGCAGAGCGCCGATCCGCTGATCTATGCGACGCCGGACGAGCCCAAGCTCAACCATGTCGCCGAAGTGTCGGATGACGGCAGCTTCCTGCTCGTCACCTCGTCCTCGGGCACCGACGAGCGCTATCGCCTGACGATGATCGATATCGCCAACCCGGCCAAGCGCCGCGTGCTGGTGCCCGAGCTAAAGAACGACTGGCAGATGGCCGGAATGGCGGGCGACCGCATCTATTTCGTCACCAACAAGAATGCCCCCCGGCTCAAGCTGGTGGCGATGCCGGTCACGGGCGACGAAAGCAGCATCCAGACCGTGGTGCCCGAAAGCGAGGCGGTGATCGACGGCGCGTCGGTGATCGGCGGCAAGCTGATCGTCAATTACCTGCAGGAGGCGCATGATGTGGTGAAGCTGTTCGATCTGAACGGCAAGCCGGCGGGCGACCTGCCGCTGCCGGGCATCGGCTCGGTCGGCGGCTTCCAGGGCGATCTGGATTCGACCGAAACCTTCTTCGCCTATTCGAGCTTCAACCGCCCCACGACCATCTACCGCTATGACCTGGCCTCGGGCGCGGTTTCGACCTGGGCCGAACCCAAGCTGGCATTCAACCCCGACGATTACAGCGTCGAGCAGCGTTTCTATGCCAGCAAGGACGGCACCCGGGTGCCCATGTTCATCGTGAAGAAAAAGGGCGTCACCGGACCCGCGCCGACGCTGCTCTATGGCTATGGCGGGTTCAACATCTCGGTGCTGCCGGGCTTCTCGCCCACGCGGCTCGCCTGGCTCGAACAGGGCGGGGTGTATGCGCAGGCGAATATCCGCGGCGGCGGCGAATATGGCAAGCAATGGCACGATGCCGGGCGGCTCGCCAACAAGCAGAACGTGTTCGACGATTTCATCGCGGCGGGCGAATATCTGATCCGCGAAGGCGTGACCGGCAAGGACCAGCTGGCGATCGAGGGGCGCTCGAACGGCGGCCTGCTGGTCGGCGCGGTGGTCAACCAGCGGCCCGATCTGTTCGCGGCGGCGCATGCCGCAGTGGGCGTGATGGACATGCTGCGCTTCGACCGCTTCACCGCCGGGCGCTACTGGGTCGACGATTATGGCTATCCCAGCAAGGAAGCCGACTTCAGGACACTCATCAAATATTCGCCCTATCACACCATCCGAAAGGCCGATTATCCTGCGGTGATGGTCTCGACCGCCGATACCGACGACCGCGTGGTGCCGGGGCACAGCTTCAAGTATACCGCGAAGCTGCAGGCGACCGAAGCCGGCGACAAGCCGCACCTGATCCGCATCGAGACGCGGGCAGGGCACGGCTCGGGCAAGCCCACCGACAAGATCATCGAGGAATTCTCGGACATCTCCGCGTGCCTTGCGCACTTTACCGGGCTGAAGATCGCGGGCGAGTGAAGGGGCAGGGGGCTGGCGCGCTGCTGGCCCCCGCCTTTACGACAAGGGCAGGCGGCGCTTGCCCTTCAACCTGCTGGTCAGGTGATGCTGGCCGCAGCGATCGCATCGATAGGGCCTGAGATCGATCGTCGCCGTCAGCGCCGCGCGCACGGCCTCCTCCTCACTGGCGAAGCGCTGCTTGCGCTGGCAGATCGACAGGCGGGTGCGGGGCATTTGTGCAACAGCCTTCCGGATTATGTCGTGGCGGTGTGCGCGCATATTGCACGAGGGCAGGCCGTTGCGCCATGACTTGGCGATGACACAGAAATTCCGGCGTCGCGCCCTTGCCACCCTGGCTCTTGCAGCCTCGATTCTCCCCGCCACCGCT
>CAXRCQ010000011.1:0-9980 GCA_964228845.1 Blastomonas sp. | reverse complement strand
CCCTTGGAGCCATGCACGGTCATCACCCGCACCATGTCCGACTGCCCGGCGAGTTCGCGCTTAATCTCCTCGTCTCCGGCATCGAACCAGTGCAGAAACGCCTGCAGGCCGCCGTCATGCGTCGTCGCGAATTTCTGCGCGAGGCCCAGCAACTCGGCTATCGGATCGAGTGCCTCTTCGCCGAGCCGCGAAACCAGCTTCGCGCGCCCCTGGATCGGCCCGGTCAGCACCTGTTCGAGGAAATCGTACGGTGTGCCGAAATCGGCCATGCCGAGCAGCGCATAGAGCGGTTCCAGCTTCGCGCGCAGCGTTTCGTCATGTTCGGCCAGATCGCGCAGATGCGGCCATAGTCCCCGTTTCTCCGGTCGATAGCCGTGCTGCAGCAGCTCTTCCTGCGTCCAGCCGCCGAGCGGCGAGACCAGCAGCGCGGCGCAGGTCAGATCATCGAGCGGCTGCAGCGCAAAGCGGATGGCGGCGATCAGGTCCTGCACCGCCAGCGGCTGGCCGAGCCGCAGCCGATCGATCCCCGCCACCGGCACGCCCGACGCGTACAGTCGCGCGACGATCAGCGAGGCGAGGTCGCCACGGCGGCGCAGCAGCACCATGATATCGCCCGCGCCCGCCCAGCCCGGCTTGCCATCGGATCGCCGCTCGAGCCACAGCCGGTTTGGCGATTCCGGGTCCAACCAGCCCGCGATGCGCTCGGCGAGCCCTTGCGCGAACTTGCGATCGGCCCCCGACAGCCATTCCTCGGCATCTTCGCCCTCACCGCCCTCGTCCGGATCGTCGAGCCCCTCGCCAATCGGACGCCACAGCTCGACCATGCCCGGTCCCTGCCGTCCCTCGTGCAGCGGGAGCGTGTCGTCCATGATGCCGAGCGCGGCAGGCCCCAGATCGCCCAGCACCGCATCGACCATGTCGAGCACCGGCTGGGTCGAACGGAAGCTGCGATCGAGGCTAAGATCGAGAAACGGCTGCCCCGCATCTTCGGCCTGCGCGCCGATTCGCAGCCGCGCGGCGGCATAATATTGCGGGCTGGTGCCCTGAAAGCCGAAGATCGCCTGCTTGAAATCGCCAACGGTAAACAGCGTGCGAAAACGATCCGCCTTGCTGCCCTGGCCGCTGAAATAATCGTCGATCAGCCCCCTCACGATCGCCCATTGGCTGGGATTGGTATCCTGCGCCTCGTCGACCAGCACATGGTCGAAGCGCCGATCGAGCTTGAACGCGATCCATTGCGCCATCGTCCGGCCCGAAAGCAGATCGGCGGCGGCGCGGATCAGATCGTCGAAATCGAGCAGTCCGGCCTGACGTTTGGCCTCGGCAAAGCGCCAGGCGAAATCGCGGCCGACCTCGAGCGCGCGGGCGAACTCCCCCGAAAAGGCGACCAGCGCGGCATGGTCCTTCAGCGCCTTGCAGTCGCTATAGAGGCTTTCGGCTTTTTCGGGATAGTCAGCATCAACTTTGATGGGTGATTTAGAGAACGAACGCAATGTGCCCTTGTCAGTCGCCACCACTGACCAGATGAGGTCAAGTTGATCGAAACGATCGCCAGGTGCCAGTTCGAGCCATGTCCCGATCGCTTTGGCCGCCTTTTCGCCTGTTGCAGTCTTCCAGCGGACATTGCTGTCCTGCACCGCTTCCAGATTGGCGATGTCGAACAGCGCATCGCTGCACAGCCGGGCGAGGTTGCTGCCGTCCTCGTCGGTCTTCAGCCCAAGCGCGGCGTTGATATAGGGGCGGATATCGCCCCTGAGCGCATCCATGGCGTCGGGCTTGGCGGCGCAGCGCATCAGGAACGCCTCGGTCGCTTCCGCACCAAGCTTCAGGCTCAACGCCTCGAGATTTTCGGACAGCCGCGTGTCGCCGCGCCGCGCGGCATCGACCAGCATCTCGCCCAGCGTGTCGCGCGCCAGCTGAATCCGGTCGCGATCCTCGATCGGGCGGAAACCGGGGGCGAGCCCCGCCTCTTCGGGAAAGCTCGCGAGCAGCGACTGGCAGAAACTGTGGATCGTCTGGATGCGAAGCCCGCCCTGCGGCGCATCGAGCACGCGCGCAAACAGGCGGCGCGCGCGGGTCAGCGTATCGGGATCGTAATTCGCCCCGATGCTCCGAAGATCCGTACCCAGCGCGGTATCGCTCATCCGCACCCAGGCGGCGAGCTGCGCGTTGATGCGGTTCGCCATCTCGCTCGCGCCCGCCTTGGTGAAGGTCAGGCACAGGATGGCATCGGGGTTCACCCCCGGCTCGAGCAGCAGGCGGAACACGCGCGCGGTGAGCACCTGAGTCTTGCCGGTTCCGGCGGATGCGCTCAGCCAGACCTGATCGGCGGGCGAGACCGCCAGCGCCTGATCGCCGTGCAGCGGCGGAAGACCGGATTTGCCGCCGCTCATTGTCCGTTCCCCTGACGGCCATACCATTCGGCGAGCCGCATAAGCTGGTCATATTCGGTATAGGTCGCCTGATCGGGCACCAGCTTGGCGGTGAATGGCGCATCGCCCAATATCCAGGCATCGAGCGCCTCGCGCAGGAAATGCTCGGCGGTCGGGAGCATGTTTTCAGCAGTCAGTTCGCTGTTCCTGCGCCCGACGGGTGTCTCGCGATAGCCGAAATCGCCCGTCTTGCTGCGGGTGAGCGACCAATATTCGAACTCCGCCGCCTTGCCCGCGATCTCTGGCTGACCAGCCTGGGCGACGAAACCGGCGCGCTCGGCTATCATGCCGAGCAGCCCGAGCTGCAGTGCATAGCCCGCCTCGACCTGCCGCGCGCTGGGCGGCTTGCCGGTCTTGTAGTCGACAATCGCCAGCGTGCCATTGGGCAGGCGATCGATGCGGTCGGCCTTGCCGCGAATTTCCACGCCCTCGATCATGAAGGTGCCGCTGCGTTCGGCATCGATCATCCGGCGCCCCTCGGTCGCCAGCGCCAGCGTTTCCTCGGCGATCCAGTCGAGCGCGGCGACCAACCGGGGCCGCCACAGCGCCTTGATCAGCGGATGGACATTGGCCTCGTCGAGATAGCGGCAGGCACGCGGGACAAGGCTGGCGGCATCGAGCCCGTCCTCGCGATGCCAATATTCCAGGATCTCGTGCACCAGGGTGCCGCGCCATGCCGCACTCGGTTCGGCATCGACCGGGTCGAGCGAGGGCAATGCGAGAATGCGCTTGGCGTAGAAGGCAAAGGGATCGGCGCGCAGCCGGTCGAGCTCGGTGACCGACAGCCGCTTGACGCGCTGCTCGGCGCTGGGACGCGGCGCGGGCTTCTCGATCCGCACCGGCGGCAGGCGGCGATCGAGCCTGCGCGCAAGTGCCAGCGTTTCGATATCCTCCATATGCCGATCGGGCGCGACAGCCTGGAGGCGCAGCAGGAAGCGCGAGGCGACCGTCGGCGCGCTGCCGTCGCGCATCGCCCGCGTCAGCACGACCTCCGACGAGGCAAAGGCACCGGCAAGATCCTGCGCCGCCAGGCCAACGCGCATCTCGAGCGGCGGCAGACCGAGCGCGTTGCGCACCATCGGCGCGAGCCAGGGATCGGGTGACGGGATTTGCGGCCACACGCCCTCGTTCAGCCCGGCGCAGATCACCAGGTCGGCGCTCTGCAGCCGCGCTTCGAGCAAGCCGTAGATGGCGACGCGCGGATGCTTGCCATAAGGCGGTCGCACCGCCTTTTCGCGCATCAATCGCGCGAGGATGTTCACGGCTTGCGACGGCGTCACCAGTGGATCGTGGGTGCCGGTACGCGCGAGCAACTGCTGCACCAGATCGGAGGCGCAGCGGCCCGCCAGCCCGGCCCAGACCATCTGACCGCTCAGCGCATCGGCTGCAGCGGCAATCGCCTGGATCGTCGCCGACAAGGGCTGCGGCTTGCCGGGCCAATTGGCGATCGGCGCAAGCAGCGCCTTGGCCTGCTGCCACCAGTGCTTGAGCGGACGGCCACCAATCGTCGTGTCGATGCCCGCGAGACCCGGCCTGGGTCGCGGCCCGCGCAACAGCTTGTCGAGCGCCCGCACCTCGTCGAGCCAGTCACGCCGCGTCTCGCCCGCTTGTGCCAGCGGATGCTTGAACAGGTCGAGCAGCGGCACGGGCGCGAAATCATCGGCCAGGCATTGCGCGACCGCGAGCAGGAACCGCCCCGGCGGCGTAACCGGCAGTGCCTCTCCCGCGCTGTCATCGGCCTCGATGTCCCAGCGCCTCAGATGCGCGACCACCCGCGCGGCCAAGCTGCGATCGGGCGTGACGATGGCGACGCGACGCGCCGGAATATCGAGCGCCTGGCGCACCAGCAGCGCAATCGCCTGCGCCTCCTCGTCGGGATTTTCGGCCTCGATAATGCGGATGCCCTTGGTGCGCCGATCGGCAGCCTCCAGCGTCACCCAGCGGTCGCTGAGCCTCGCAGGCAGAAAAATGCTGCGCAGCAATCGCGCGCGGTCGGCAGCGATGCCGGTCCTGGGCTCGGTCTGCCAGGGCTCCACTTCGGCGCGGCTGACGCTCATGGCATGGAGCAGCTGCTTGAGGTGAAATTGCGGGTGGGTGATCGCGGGTCTCTCGACCGGCTCGGCACCCGGTTGGGGCGGCGCGGTGACCGGATGCCCCAGCGCTTCCCACAAGGCCTCGTCCATATCGAGATCGAGCCCCGGCAGCACCACCATGCCCTGCGGCAGATCGGCAATGCTGCGCAGCAATCGGGCGATCGCCGGTGCAGACGTGGTGATCCCGGCAGCAATGACGGGCGTTTGCGGCTGCTGCTCGCGCCAGCGCCGCGCCGCCTTGTCGAGCAGCCGGTTGCGCCGATCCGCCGGATCGATCCGCCCCATCGCGTCCAGCTCCGCTGCCCATGCGCGACCAACCCGGATGAACAGATCGCGCGCCGCCGCCCAATGTTCCGCGAGGTCGGCTTCGACATCGATGCTATCGAGCTGATCGAGCGTCTTTTCCTCGACATGCAACTGGTCGAGCACCCGCGCATATTCGCAGGCGAGACGCAGCGTCTCGGCGGGATCGTCGGCCCCGGCCCTTCCTGCCCCTTCGCGCGCGATCAGCGCCGCGAGCCGGAAGCGGCGTTCGAGCGAGTCGACTGCGGGAGGAGTTTCCGCTCCCTCGCCCAGCGGATCGAGCAGCGCGCCCAGGCTCTCGTCGAGATCGATATCGCCGATCAGCACCATCCGCGGCAGCAGCAGCCCGTCGGCGGCATGGCGCACCAGTGCCTCGGTGATCGCGCGACCGGCGCGATGATTGGGGATCAGCAGCGTCGCGCGCGCCAGCCCCATCGGATCGCCGCCGAAGCGCCCCAGCAATCCATCCGCCAGGACATCCGCAAACCCGCGCTGCGCTCCGATGGCGTAGACCGCAGGATTGCGCGGCTCAGGCATCCAGCAGCGCCTCTGCCGTGGGCTTTATCGCGGCAGGCGTGCCGACATCGAACCACTGGCCCAGATGCGATATGCCGTAGACCCGCCCTTCAGCCATGGCGCGGTTCCACAGCACGTTGGTCGAGAACGCCCCCTCGGGCGGATCGGTGAGCAGACGGCGCGAGAGCAGCTGGATGCCGGTATAGATATAGGGTGCAACATGGCCAGGCTTGCGGCGGCGCAGGCGACCCATCTGGTCGAGATGAAAATCGCCCACGCCCGAATAGTTGTTCGCGCGGCTATGCGGCACCACCAACAGCAATGCGTCCATCCGCGCGTCGTCCCAGGCTGCGCGAAGTTCATCGAAGCACGAACGCGCGCTTTCCAGCCAGACATTGTCGCTGTTCAGGCAGAAGAACGGGTCCTCTTCGATCATCGGCAGCGCCTTGACCAGCCCGCCGCCGGTTTCGAGCAGATGGTCGCGCTCGTCCGAGATCAGCAGCTCGAACGGCCATTCGCGCGCCTTCAGATGCGCTTCGAGCGCGTCGGCGAGATAATGCACGTTGACGATCACCCGCTGCATCCCGGCCTGGCCGAGATGATCGAGCACATGGTCAATCAGCGGCTTGCCGGCAACGCGCACCAGCGGCTTGGGCGTGGTGATGGTCAGCGGGCGCATGCGCTTGCCCAGCCCTGCAGCCATGACCATCGCGGTGCGGGCGAAGGCGGGGGTGTCGCTCACAGGTCGAACTCTCCGCCGAGCGTGCCTGCCGGATCGCGCAGCTCTGCCGGGATGTTCGCGTCGAACCAGGCCGCGACGGGGCCGAGCGCGGGATGCTTCAGGTCGCGCTCCATCGCCCTCCACACGCGCGGGATCATGGTCGGATAGCGCGGCTTGCCGTCGCGCTTCCACAGCCGCACGAAAATGCCGACGATCTTGGCATTCCGCTGCGCACCGAGCACATGATAGGCGGTGTCGAAATCGTAGGCGGGCCGGGCCAGATCACGATAATGCGCCAGCATTTCGGCCTCGACCGCTTCGGAAACGTCGCGCCGCGCATCCTGCAGCAGCGAGACGAGATCATAGGCGGGATCGCCGATCAGCGCGTCCTGGAAATCGATCAGCCCCTGCGATCCGTCGGGCGGAAGCATGATGTTTTCCGAATGATAGTCGCGCAGCACCGTGACCTTGGCCGCTGCCGGATCCATGCCGTCGAGTACCGCATCCCAGGCGCGGCCATAGCCGTCTGCATCGACTTCCAGGCCGCGTGCTGGGCAGTACCATTCGGTGAACAACGCCGCCTCGCGCTGATAGACCGCGCGGTCGTAAGGCGGCACATCGGCGGGCGCGCGACCGTGCAGCTCGACCTGCGTCTCGATCGCCTTGCGGTAGATCGCGCGCTCGGTTTCGGCATCGCCCGCATCGACGGTCTCGCGCATGCGTGCATCGCCGAAATCCTCGAGCAGCACCAGCCCGGCCTCGGCATCGGCGGCGAAGATTTCCGGCGCGCGCAGGCCTTGTGCAGTCAGGTAGCGCGCGACGTTGAGGAACGGCACCGGGTCTTCCTCCGGCGGCGGCGCATCCATCAGGATCGCGCGGCGGTCTGGCGCGACGACGCGGAAATAGCGGCGGAACGAGGCATCACCGGGAATGGGCTCGACTTCGGCCTCTGTCCAACCCTGCGCATCCACAAAATCCCGGATCAGCTGTTCGCGTTCGCTCAAGACCATCTACCTGCAATTTGCTGCCAGCGCGCCTGCCAGTTCGCACCCGGCTGCGCCTCGATCCGGCGCTCGCTAGCATCGCTTCCGGTGATCCGCAATTGCAGCGTATCGGGCCCAGCGAGACCGCCCACCCGCTCGGGCCATTCAGCGATCAGCAGCGCCGGATCACCCGCGTCGAGCCCCAGTTCATCGAGCTCCATCGCACCGTCGAGCCGGTAGAAATCGGCATGGATGACCGGGAGGCGCACCTCGGGCGGGTCGTAGGGCAGGATCAGCGCGAAGGTCGGGCTCGGCACCTCTCCGGCAAAGCCCAGCGCATTGAGGATCGCGCGCGCGAGCGTGGACTTGCCCGCGCCGAGATCGCCCGAAAGCGCTATCGTATCGCCGGGACGTGCCGCGTCTGCGAGCTGCTGCCCCAGACGCTGCATCGCCTTGATCGAACCGACGGTGAGCATCACGGCATCAGAATCGTGACGATGGTGCCCGCGCCGGGCTCGCTCACCAGTTCCATCCGCCCGCCATGCGCCTCGATCAGGTTCTTCGCCAGCGGCAGGCCAAGGCCGGAACGCTTGGTCACCGGCTTGCCACCCGCCTCGTCCGCCTGCAGCACGCCATCGAGCGCACGCGCCTGCGCGCGCGCATCGAGACCGGGGCCGTTGTCCGAGACGACGATGCGCAGCTTGTTCCGGAAGCGGTCACCGAGCAGCAGCACGCGGCCACCCTCCTGGGTGTAGCGCAGCGCGTTATCGACCACCGCCGTGATCGCCTGGGCAAAGCGCTGGCGATCGACCTCGGCCATGCCCGGGCCACCATTCACATCGACTTCGAGCGCGATGTTCCGTCCGCCCGCCAGCCCGGCCACGCCCTTGGCGACATCGACCAGCAGCGCTCCGATATCGGTCGGCTCGCGCTTGAGCGGCAGCGTACCCGCCTGGCTCTGGCTGAGATCGAGCACCATGTTGATCTGCGCCGACAGCCGCTCGACCGAATCGATGATCGCCTTCGCATATTCTTGGCCCTGGTCGGACAGCGGCCCCGCGACACCGCTCGCCAGCAGCTCGGCAAAACCGCCGATCGAGGTCAGCGGCGTTCGGAATTCGTAGCTCATGTTGGCGAGGAATTTCGTCTTGATCGCGTCCGCTTCGACCAATGCCTCGTTGCGCTCGCGCAGCGCATCTTCCATCCGCTTGGCGTCGGACACGTCGATCATCGTGAACAGCGCGCTCGAATCGGGCAGCGGGATGCCGACGAAATCGAACACGCGGCCGTCCTTCATCACCAGCTGCCCGGCACGCTGGGTGCGATCGAGCGTGGCCGAGCGGATCACCTCGCGCAGCGCCGAGATCTGCGCCGGCCGCTTGAGCTGCGGCGCGATGGCTTTCAGCAGTTCGTCGGCGCGCGGATGCTTGGCGAGTTCGGCCTCGTCCACCTCCCACACCGCCCCGAAGCGCGTGTTCCACAGGTGCAGACGCCCATCCGAGGTGAACACCGCGAGCGCCTCGTAAAGGTTGTTGAAGGTCGCGGTTCGCACCCGCAGCAACGTGTCGCGCGCACTCGCCAGCTGGACCTGCTCGGTACGGTCCTCGAAGATCAGCAGCAGGCCGTTATCGGGCGTCGGCTGCGCGATCGCGCGCAGATGCGTGCCGTCGGCGATCAGCCAGCTGTCCTCGACCGGCGTGGCCGACTGGAACCATTCGCGCTTCTCGTCGCGCCAGGCGGGGAAGTCGCGCACCTGCGGTACACGGCCCGCCTCGCGCATGCGATCGATCAGCCGCTCGAACTCCAGCCCGTCCTGCAGCCATTGCGGCTTCAGCTGGAACATGCGCACGAACGGCTGGTTGACGAAGATCAGCCGGCGCTGGGCATCGAATTGTGCGACGCCCGCCGAGAGATTGTCGAGCATGTCGCGCTGTGCATCGCGGAAGCGCTCGGTCGCCTGGCGCGCCTGGATCAGGTCGTGCACATCGATGGCATAGCCCGCAATGCCGCGCCCCTTGATAGGAAGATCGACCACCTGCATCGCGCGGCGCGTGCCTGCGATCGTCGTGGTGACGGTGCGCCGCGAGGGCGTGTTGCTCTCGAACGCCCGCGCCGCGACCGCAAGCGGGGTCAGGCCGTCGACCGTCTCGATCAGTTCCTGCCCGGCCTGCACGACATCGGCGGCGCTGGCCGCGCCCACCGCCTCGACATAGGCGCTGTTGACCAGCAGCAGCGACAGGTCCTCGCGGCGGAACCACATCGGGATCGGCGCGGCCTCGATCAGCCCCGACAGCGCATCGAAGGCGCGCTTAGCCTCGGCCTCGGCTTCGACCAGCGCCGCCATCCGCGTCTCGCTCTCGGTCGCATCGTAGAACCACAGCAGCACTGCGCCAGGCGAGATCGTCTGCGGGTCGGCAAGCCGCCCCTCGATGCGCAACCGGCGGTTCGAACCGGCTGCGGTCACCGCCATCGCAAAGGGCGCGCCGCTTTTCTGCGCGGTCGTGATCTTCTGGCCAAGAAGGTCAAGCGTCTCGCGGTCCAGCCCCCTGGCTGCCTGGCTGAGCTCGGCGAGGTAAGGCGGAAGCTTTTCCAGCCCCAGCCAGCGCGCCACGCGCTCGGGCCCTTCGATCCGCGAATCCGATCGCACGATCAGCGGGATCGCCGGGCCGGAATCGATCAGCCGGGTCAGCCGCCGCAACTGCCTGCGCGCCGTCCCCGCCGCGCGGCGCATCTGCAGCCCCGTGACCAGCGCCCAGATCGCGCCGCCGGTCCACAGCGCCAGAACGAGCGCGATCAGGAACAGCCCGCCATTGCTCACCAGCATAAGCGACTCATCGATTCAGGGGTGAGAACAAGCGTCTGCGTCATTGCATCGGGCCGTAGCGCAGATTGGGGTTGGTGCAAAACGGGCTGTGGAGAAAATCCGCACTTG
>CAXRCQ010000010.1:0-2214 GCA_964228845.1 Blastomonas sp. | reverse complement strand
AGAATGCTTCGCAAGCATCATCATTTCCGGGTTGTTTGCAGAAGGTCAGCTTTTTCCCAGTGTAGACCGACTGCGGACATCCTTGTCCGTCATGCGGAACGTGTTTCAGCATCCATCGCCCCCACCTCTTACCCCTCTCCTTCAGGGGATGGGGCTTCAGGAGGACAAAGCCGCCAATATCCGCTCCCGCAACCAAAGCTTGTCGCTCGCGCTCGCGAAGCTGTGCGAGCCGCTATCGAGGCGGTGGAGCGACAGTTGCGGGTTGGCGCGGGCGGGGGCGAAACTGTCGGTCGTCCAGTGGTCGAGGAACCACATCGCGGTGCGGTCGTGCTCGGCGACGAGCAGCGTGGTGGGACGGGCGAGCGTGGCGAGGGCATCGCCGAGGCGCGCGACCAGGCCGGTTACTTCGGTCTTTGCCGTCGCCTGTTTCAGCCCGCGCACGAGCTTGGCGATATTCACCCCGCCGCTCGCCAGCCGCCACAGTTCGCGCGGGTCCTTGAGCTTGGCGAGATAGCGGCTGCGGATTGCGTTGGCGGTCATCGTGCTCGCGGCGTCGGCCTCGTCCGCCTCGTCGCCCTCGGTCTCGATCGTCCACATATTGGCGAGGATCAGCGCATCCACGCCCGCCGCCGGGCCGAACAGCGCGAGCGCGCTCGCGGCATCGCAATTGCCGAAGGCCACCAGCCGGGTGAGCTGCGGGGCGTGCGCGCGGAAGGCGGCAACGGCTGCGGCGATGTCGTCGGCACTCGATTCGAACCCGGCATTCTCGCCCGTGCTGTCGCCGATGCCGCGCCGGTCGTAGCGCAGCACGGGATGCCCGGCCGCGGCGATCTCGGCAGCGAGCGCGGCCATGCCGGCATGCGCGCCCGAGCGAATCTCGTTGCCGCCGCTGACAATCAGCAGCCCGGTGGTGCCGGTGGCGCTGTCGAGCGTCGCGGCGAGCGTCTCACCCGCGCAGGTAAAGGTGAAATGCTGCCTCATCCGCGCATCCACCCTGCCAAATCGGCGGCGATCGATTGCGCCATGTCCGGATCGTGCGCAGGTTCGGCGCGCAGCCACAGCGGTGCGCCCGCGATCCGCGCATCGGCCTCGAGCGGATCGTCGGCAAAGCGGGCCAGGCGTATCGCGCTGCCGTCGGACGGCACGGCGGCGTCGAGTTCGCGGATCATGCAGGGCGAGAGGCTGTTGCCCGCCAGCTCGATGCCCTGCGTGCGCGCCGCTTCCATCAGCGCCTCACTGCTGCTCGTGATCCCCGCCTCGCGGTCGCTGGCGATCTTGGTGCGCAGCATGGTGCGGAGCAGCTGCCCGCCCTTGACCGGTGCGAGCCGCCAGCGCGGCAGACCGTCCAGCGCGCCGTCGATAAGCGCGCCGCCGCGGATCGATGCGACATGGCTGATCGGTCCCAACTGCTCGGCGCAGGAGATCAGGGCAGCCTGCCACAGGCTGATGCTGGCGCGATCGAGCGGGACGACGCTTTCGTTGCAGCCGGGCAGATCGGGCATCAGGCTGGCGATGCCGTGTTGGCAGAGCGCCCGCGCGGTCTCCACCATCAGGTGGCGCACCCGGTTCGCCTCATCGAACAGCGGCGGCAGGATCAGCAGCGCCGGGCCGTCATCCGGCCCAAGGCGAAGGCACAGTTCGTCGTTGCCGTCGAACCGATAGTGCGCAATCACGCGGCGGCCTTGGCCCGCGCGAAATCGACGAGATTGCCGAAATTCTCGAACAGCTCGCCATCGACCTCGTCATCCTCGATCAGGATGCCGAGCCGGTCCTCCATTTCGGTGAGCAGGCCAGCCACCGCCATCGAATCGAGCTCGGGCAGTGCGCCGAACAGCTCGGTATCGCGGTCGAATCCTGCGACCTGCGCCTCGGACAGGCCGAGGATATCGCGCAGCACCTGGCGCACCACGGTTTCGATCGCGTCGCTCTGTCCGCTGGTTTCGATCTCGCTCACATATCCCTCGCTGGCTTTTGTGGCCATTTGCGGCCTCCCCCGGACCGCGTGCACGCGGCCTTAGTCCTTCGCAAATCGGGCGGCAAGTCCCGCGACGCGGCTGCGGGCCATATCGGGCCAGGCCTTGGGCGACTTCGGCCAGATCAACTCGAGCCGGTAGCGCGGCCGCACGTCCTCCATCCAGTCGCGCTTGTAGGCGTCGCTGCCGGTGCCGAAGTCGACCAGATCGACATGGTCGGTATCGATGACATGCGCGAACA
>CAXRCQ010000009.1:0-7666 GCA_964228845.1 Blastomonas sp. | reverse complement strand
CGCCATTGTCATCCATGGCGTTGGCCTTTTCTTCGCCAGCCTCTTCGACCGCATCAGCCCGGGCGTCGAGTGCCTCTTCCTGAGCTTCGGTCGGGGCCTGGTCAGCCATGTCTTCCAGCGCGTCGGCCTCGGCCTCTGCCTGGTCTTCGACCTGGTCGGCCTGCTCGCTCTGGCAGGCACCGAGGCTCATGAGGCCGATGCTGGCAACGCTGGTGAGAATCAGTTTACGCATATTTCGCTCCACTACCCTGTTGATGCACAATGCATGAACGCCTCAACGGGTGGATGCGCAGGGGGTTGCAAAGCCCTGTAAAAAAATAATGCTTTTGCGTCCCAGGGAGCGGAATGACGCGCTGCCTAGCCAAGCCATGGCAAAACTGCTTAAGAGCTTGCCGGGATTGGGCCTGGAAAGCACGTTTTGACATCTTCGCCACCGCAAATTGAGCCTGGGTCACCGGATGCCGCATCCGGGCCGGGAAAGGCTGTGCCAGACGGCCAAGCCGAGGCGGGAGCTGCGTCCGAAGGTGGCGACATTCAGGCTCTCGCCAAGGGCGGGCGCACCAATTTCTTCGGCTTCCTGCTGCGATTGGCGGCGCGGCTGCCCTTTCTGTTCATCGCCGGGCGGCTATACGGCGCGGAGGCACTCGGGCGCTTTGCTTATGCTGTGCTGGTTGTCGAATTTGCCGCGCAGATCGCCACGCTCGGACTGAAGCGGGGGCTCGCCGCGCAGCTCGCGCGCAGCTCGCGCCCGCATGCACAGGTTGTGGCCGATGGCATGCTGGTGAGCTTCATCGCCTCGGCCCTGGCTGCAACCTTTCTGATGCTGCTGCCGGAGATCATGTTCCCCAACAGCACCGCAGGCGAGATCGATCGGCTGCTGCCGCTAATCATCTTCGCGGTGGCCGGATCGGACGTCGCCCTCGCGGCGCTCGCCTATCGGTTCGACATTGCCGCCACGGTGCGCGCACGGTCGGTCATCGAACCCTGGACGATCAGCATCACCGCCTGGATTTTCTACTATCTCACCCCGGACGACGGGCTGATTTTATCCTATATCGCCTCGATGGTTGCCGCGTTCATCGCCTCGATCATCCCCAAGCTCCGCAACTATGGCTGGCCTGCAGGGTGGCAGCCGCGCCCGCTCAAGCTAGCGACGATGGCACGGCGCAACGCGCCGCTGGCCGCAGCCGACGCGATCGAATGGGGCAGCAGGCGGCTCGATCTGGCCGTGCTGGGGCTGTTCGCCGCACCGGCGGTGGTCGGCATCTATTATATCGCGCAGCAGGTCGCCAGCCTGCCGCAAAAGCTCAAGACCAGCTTCGACCCGATCCTCGGCCCGGTCATCGCGCGCAACCTGCAGAGCGGCAAGATGGCCGAGATCGCGCGCCAGGTCAGCCAGGTCGGCTTCTGGATCATCGCCGCGCAACTGGGCGTCGCTCTGGCGCTTGGCATACCGGGCGAAGGCGTGATGGGTCTGGTCGGCCCCAATTTCGTCGGCGGGACCGGTGCGCTGGCCTTCCTGCTCGCCGCCGAGGTGGTGGCCGCGACCGCAGCGGTGAGCGAGGCCGCCTTGGTCTATATCGCGCGCCACCGCAATCTGATGATCTCGCTCGCCATGCTGGCGCTTCAGGGGGGCCTCAGCGTCGCCTTGATCCTCACCGCCCAGGCGCTGGGCTTGCCGCCGCTGTTCCAGGCGGCCAGCGTCGCACTGGCGCTCGCCCTGGCGCTGGGCTTCGCCTCGATCGTCAAGGCGCGGCTGCTGTCGAAACTGCTGGGCGCCCCGGTCAACGGCTGGCGCTGGGCGCTGGTCTGGGCCGCAGCAGCAGCGACAGCGGTGGGCTATGGCTTTACCAAGCTGCCCGAATGGGCCGAGCTTGCCTTCGGCATCCCGGCGATCCTGGGCGTCTATGGCTGGGTCATCTGGCGGCGCGGCTTCGGCCCCGAGGATCGCGAACTGTTCCGCAGTCGAAAGGGCGACAGCGCCGCCTGAGCCTCAATGGTCGGCGAGCAGTCGGCCGAGCCCCTCGATGCGATCCTCGATCCCGCAGGCACGAAGAGCGTGCCAATAGGTTGCCGTGTTGATCGCGATCACCGGCTTGCCGCGCGCAGCCTCCTGTTCGGCGGCGAGACTGACCATTGACAGGTTGGTGCCGACCTGGACGACGGCATCGACCTCGGGTCCGTCGAGATGATCGATCACCTCGCGCAGCCGCTCGGGCGTCACCTTCGCGATATCGGTCCACCGCCGGCATTGCAGCGGCACGTCGCGCACGACCTGAAAGCCCGATTCCTCGAGGAAACGCCGGACCTCGGCATTGGCAACCGGATAATAAGGCGAGACAAAGCTGACCGTCTTCACATTGCCATAGGCATGGAGCGCCGCCGCGATGGATTCCGCGCCGGTGCTCGCGCCTATCCCGGCAACTTCCTCGACCTTGCGCTTGAAGTCGATCGACCCCCGCACCCCGCCATAGAAGGTGATCGCCGACATGCCGAGCACCAGATAATCGGGCCGGCAGGTCATTACGGAGCGCACCGCGTCCATCGTGTTCTCGGCAATCGCGGTGGTCCCGGCGATGAAATCCTCGTTGGACAACGCGACCGGATCCTCGACATAGATGCGCGAGAAATGGTTGGTCACGCCCTCGGGACGCATGCGCTCCATGTCCGGCTGCACGACCGTGTTGGTCGAAGGCGCGATCACGCCCAGCAACTTGCGCCAGCCCAGCACATCACCCATGGTCATCACTCCTAGAAATCGTCCGTCAGTTGATCGCGCGCGCCTTGTCGAGGCTGTCGAACATCGCCTGCTTGAGCAGATAGGCACGGCGACGCTCGTCATCGTCGCGGATCGCCATCATCGCCGCGCGACGCCGGGCATGCCCCTCGCCTGCCCCGCCGCGGATGAACTCCATGTTCTCGATCGTCTGCGCCTGGGTAAAGGCGTGCGTCACCTGCCGCCGCTGCCGGTCGAACAGGTCGAGCGAGCCATTGGGCTTGCCGGTTTTCAGAGCAGGCTGCAGCTTCTCGAACAGGTTGAACGCATCGTGCAGCCCAGAATTCATGCCGAAGCCGCCGAGCGGATTGTTGAGATGCGCGGCATCGCCGATCAGCATCACCCGGCCTTCGAGGAACGACTTGGCGACGCGCTGGTGCACGCGATAGAGCGTGCGGTGGAAGGTCCTGACCTCCGCGCCCTTGCCGATCAGCCGCTCGAAGATCGCATTCTTGCGTTCGTCGGAGCGCAGGTCGTCATCGCTCGCTGCGCCATCGGTGGGCAGCAGCACGCGCCAGACCGAGGGTACCTTGAGCAGCACCAGCCACTCCTGTGGGTCGGACACATAGTTTACCAGCGCCAGGTTCGCGAGATAGGCGGTCAGGTCCTCGTCGGTCGAGAGGCACAGGAAGCGCTCGGGATAGGTGAATCCGTCGAATTCGATGCCCAGCCATTTGCGCACCACGCTGTTCGCGCCATCGGCGGCGATCAGGAAGTCGCAACGGATTTCCTGGATCGCGGTCGGGCTTTCGACGAAAACCGTGACGCCCTTGTCGTCCTGATCGAACGACAGCAGCCGGTGGTTGAAGCGTACCTGTGCATTCGGATAGCGCGCCAGACCCTCGGCGAGCGCGCGCGACAGATGGTATTGCTCGCACTGGATGCGGAACGGATAGCGGGTGACGTCGGCAATCTCGCCAAGGTCGAACTCGATCACCTCGCCCGACTGGCGGTCGCGCCAGTGATAGACCGGGGCCTTGAGCCCGCGCTCGAGCAGCATCGGCGTGACGTCCACCTCGTCGAGCATCTCGAGCGTCGGCGGATGGAAGGTGGAGGCGCGCAAGTCCTGCGCGCAATCTTCGTTGGCTTCGAGCACGATCACGTCCGCGCCCTGCTTGGCCAGCAAGGTTGCCATGGTCGTGCCCACCGGCCCGGCCCCGACAATCACCACCTGGCAACGTTCCTTTGCGGACATGCGTCCTGCCCCTCGTCTTGTCTGATCTCTGGCTAGAAAACCGGCGGGTTCGCCGATGCAGGCTTGGCCTCAACTATCCACCGTGCGACCAACCGACCGCGCCGTCGGACAGGGGCAGATCATTCGTCCATCGGCCCGTGGCCCCTTTTCCAGATGAGCATCGTGCGCGTGAACTCGCACACCACCTGACCATACTGGTTCCGGCCGATGGTCCTGATGGTGACAATGCCCTGGGTCGGACGTTTTTCGCTCTCGCGCTTATCCAGTACCTCGGACTCGGAATAGAGCGTGTCGCCCGCGAACACCGGCTTGACCAGGCGGATTTCCTTCCAGCCAAGGTTTGCCACCGCCTTCTGGCTGACATCGGAGACGCTTTGTCCGGTCATGATCGCGACGGTCAGCGGCGATGCGACCAGCGGCTTGCCGAACTCGGTCTTCTCGGCAAAATGGGCATCGCAATGCGCCGGGTGCTGGTTCATCGTCAGCAGGGAAAACCAGATGTTGTCGGTTTCGGTGATCGTCCGTCCGGGCCGATGTTCATACACATCGCCGACGACGAACTCCTCGAAATATCGGCCATAGGTTTCGCGGTAGCGCTGCGGCTGCACCTCGATCACGCCATTACGCATCGATCATTCCCCTGCTAGATGCGACCCGAGCTGGGCCGGCACCCCTTGGTGACAGCAACCTGTGCGGCTCAGCGGTTTTGCGCCAGGCTATCCGCGATGCGGCCACGCAGGGGCGCTATCGGCGTGTTGCAGCGCGCCATGCTATGGAGGACTCATGCATATATCCCGCCACTATCTGACGCTGGGCGAGCGGCGCGTGCATTACCGGATGTGCGGGCAGGGTCCTGCGGTGCTGCTGGTCCATCAAAGCCCGCGCTCTTCGGCCGAATATGAAGAGATCATGCGGCAATGGGGCGCACGATTTACCTGCATCGCCCCCGATTCCCCTGGCTTCGGCCATTCCGACCCGCTGCCCATGGAGCGCCCGACCACCGAGGATTTCGCCGATGCGATCCTCGATTTTGCTGCGGCGGTCGGCTTCACGAAGATCGCCGCCTATGGCTTCCATTCGGGCGGCATCTTCCTGATGAACGCCATGCGCCGGCACCCGGAGCGCTTCATCGCGCTGGCGGTGGGCGGCTATCCCTGCTTCCATCCGCATGAGCGGGACGATGTTGGCGAGGCCTATCTGCCCCCCTTCGTTCCGCAAGCCTATGGCGAGCATCTGCTCTGGGCCTGGAACCGGATGCTGGAACAGAGCTGGTATTTCCCCTGGTACAAGCCGGAACAGGCGCGCCGCCTCCCCGCGCCGCATGCCGATCCCCAGGCGCTCCATCCGCAGGTGATGGACATGCTCGCTTCGGGCGATGCCTATCGCCATGGCTATCGTGCCGCCCTGACCGCTGGTTTCGATGTGCCGCCCGCCGATGCCGATGTGCCGCCTGCCCTGCTCTCCAGCTATACTGCCGACCCGATGACCGCGCATATGGCCCGCTTCCCCGCACTGCCCAGTGGCTGGGAGATGGCGGAACAGCCTGATCGCGACACGCATTTTTCCGCCAATGCCGATTGGCTGGCCGGTCACCCTGCCCCGCTCTTCCGGCCCGTCCAGGACGACAATGCCGGGTTTCTGGAAATCGAGGCGGGCGGCTTTGACGGGCTGATCCATTGGCGCGGCAGCGGTGACGTGCTGAGCCTGCACGGCCCGGGTCGCTCGCTCGCGCTTCTGCCAGAGGCCCGGCTGGCGATCGATCTGCCCGGTCACGGCCTGTCCGATCCCTGGCCGGGCATTGCGCCGACCGATTGGTCCTGCTGGCAGGCCGTGATCGATGCTGTTTCGGAACGGCTTAACGTGCAGGAAACGCACAGCGAACCGCTGCTCGATGGCGACCCGGTCCAGCTCTTTCCCGACTTCGCACCGGATCGCTACGGCAACTATCTGGTCAACGCCTGGGCGCTGCTCCGCGCAGGCCATGGTTTTGCGCCGCGCTATGCCGTTTGCCGGGATTCGATGATCCCGTTGGAACCGGATGCGATGCGCACGGGCCGGCTGGCCGGCGAACATCTGGCGCTGATCCAGTCGAGCGCAGCGCGGGCGCTGCACATCGCCCGGATGACAGGCTCATGACCATCCTGCCTTTCCTGCGCCGGGATGCATCCACGCGGTCGATATCCAGGCGCACCCCCATGATGCTTGCCGCAGCCGCGCTGCTGGCGACGGCGGCCACGCCTGCGGACGATGCCACCTATCGCGCGCGGTTCGATGCGTTCATGGCCAACCCGGCACAGTTCGATTACAGCCCGATGGAAGCCGTGCCTGGCGCAACGCGGGTCAGGCACCTGCCGCTCCGCACCTCACCAACCATCGCCGCCGCCGCGCTCGACCAAGCAGCACGTTATGCCGAAGCCAGCAGATCGAGCGCCTTTCTCGTCTGGCGCGATGGTGCGCTCGAAACCGCGCGCTATTTCGGCGGGACGACGCGCGATACGCCGCTGGTCTCCAAATCGCTCGCCAAGCCGCTGACCGCGATCGCCATCGGCCGTGCGATCCGGCTTGGGAAGATCAGGAGCCTCGATCAGCCGATCGCCGACTTCATTCCCGAGCTGAAGGGCACGCCCAAGGCAGCGATCCTAGTGCGGTATCTGCTCGATATGCGCTCCGGGCTGCTCGACCAGGGCTATTCGCCCGATCCCGAGCATCCGTGGAACCGGGCGTATCTCGACCCCGATCATGGCAATTACATCGTGCGCAGCTATCCGCTGACCGATCCACCGGGGAGCCGCTACGCCTATGCCAATGCGCCGAGCGAGCTGGTCGCGCTGGTCATCGAGCGCGCCACGGGGCGGCGCTATGCCGAGTTCATCAGCCGCGAGGTGCTAATGCCGCTCGGCGCAGCGGGCGGCGAGGTCTGGATCAACCGGCCGCAGGGGCTGGCGCATTCGGGCTGCTGCATCAAGCTGCCCGCCGAAACCTGGCTGAAGCTCGGCATGTTGCTGCTCGACGATGGCGTGGCGAACGGCAAGCGCCTGCTGCCCAAGGGCTATGTCCGCGAAATGCGCACCGGCACGCCAGAAAACCCCAGTTTCGGCCTCGGCATCTGGCTGGGAGAGCCGTATCGCGAGCGGCGCGGCTTCGGTGCCCCAGGCGCGCCGGGGCCGCAGGTGCTGCATTCGCAACCCTATCTCGACCCCGAGCTGGTCCTGTTCGACGGCAACAGCAACCAGACGGTGCATATCAGCCCGAAACACCGGCTGATCGTGCTGCGCATGGGCGAAACCCCGCCCAAGACTCCCGAATGGGACAACAGCTATCTCCCCAATCTGCTGATCCGGGGTCTGAACCAGCGCTGAGCGGGGCCGCTCACTTCTTGTGGCTATAGCCCGGCACCTCGGGCGGTACCTGCTCGGCATAATGTTCCAATGTGCCGATGACGCCCAAATCGGGGCCATCCTCGGGCTCCTCGAACAGGTCGGGCCGGTCGCGCTCGACGCGCTTGCGCACGGCGACGGGCACGTCATCCATGCCGCCGGTGATCTTGTAGGTGTGCATCCGCCCCATCAGCACGCCCTCGACTCCGCTCCGGCCCATGCGCATCCACGGCCACCAGGGCGCCTGGCGCATGAAGCCGCCGGTATAGGGTGCCGAGACGATATCGCGGTCGTCGATCGCGGCGCGCGGGGTGAACA
>CAXRCQ010000008.1:0-11079 GCA_964228845.1 Blastomonas sp. | reverse complement strand
TGCCGGCACCACCGTCTCGATTCGCGCCTGACGCACCATGCGCGCCAGGCGCAGATTGGCCTCGTCATCCTCCGATCCGGGGCATTCGATCATGCGCAGGGTGGCAATGTCGGGAAAGGCCTTGAGCATGGCAGCGAACTGGCCCGGGGTGCGCGAATCGACCAGGCCGATCATCTCGGCGCTTGTCCGATCGGTGACGCGAAACGGGCCGAAGCTGGCCAGCGCGGGACTATTCTGGGGTACCGCCGCCCCGGATTCGGTCCAGCTCAGCTCTTCGCGCCACTCGATCTCGCCGGTCTCGATTACCGGCTGGATGATCGTCAGGCTGACCTCGCGCGCCTCTATGCGATCGGGGCAGGCGAAGGTCAGCAATGCGAACAGTGGCAGAAGGCGGAGCAGGGACATGAGCGGGCATCGGTTCGGGGTGGACGGTCCACCACCGATGCGCCCGTCGATTTGACCAAGGGTTCACGAACATGGTCAGGGCAAAGCGTTAAGCCGGCGTTACGGATCCCCGGAACGGAATTGGAAAGCCCGTTGCTGCAGTGCGTTACCGCATCGCGATATGGTTATTGCGCCTCTGCAAGCTCGGCAAGCTGGTCGGCCATGGTCGCCCAGCCGGTCTCGAATCCCATCGTCCGGTGCTGTTCGCACGCCTCTTTCGTCCAGTGCCAGGTCGTCGCGGTGTAGCGCGTGCCCTCGCCCTCGGGCGCGATCTCCAGGCACCCGACCATGAAGGCAGCTTGCGGGATCCAGCCGCTGCGAAAGGCATCGGTAAAGACGATGCGCCTGCCTGGCGTTACCTCGAGCAGAACCCCGTCGCCCTCGTGGCTCTCGCCATCGGGACCGCGCATGATCGTTGCCATGCGCCCGCCCGATCGCCAGTCGATCTCGATGATCTCGGTCCGCCAGGGGCGCGGACACCAATACTCTTCCAGCTGCCCCGTCATCACCTGCCACACCCGTTCGGGCGGCGCGGCGATGTGCCGCGTCACGCGCAACGGATAGCCGGGTTCATCCTGGGTCTCGGTCATGCTCCTGTCTCCTGCCATTCAATCGCGATCCGGCGCGCCGAGCGGGAATAAGCCGCGATAGGGGCGCGCTTCCTCGATGCAGCGCGCAAAGGATGGCCGCGCGATCAGACGCGCGCGATAACCTTTGAGAGCGGTGAGATGGTCGGGAATGGGGTGCGACCAATCGGCATAGAACAGTGCCGGGGCTGCGCCGCAATCGGCCAGGGTGAAGCGATCGCCTGCGGCCCATTCGCGGTCCTGCATATGCGTATCCAGCCAGGCATAGATGGTATCGAGCATCGCCTTCGCATCGGTCAGCCCGGCTGGATCGCGCTGATCTGCGGGCCGAAGCGCGTCGAACACGGTCTTCTGCTGCGGGCTCATCACATAATTGTCGATGATCCGGTCGAGCATCCGCACCTCGATCGCCGCAGCCGGATCCGCAGGGATCATCGGTGCGGGACCGGGATGCGCGATCTGCAGATACTCGATGATCGTGCTCGCCTCGATCACCGTCCGCTCGCCATCGCGCAGCAGCGGAAACTTGCCGATCGGCCAGAGACGGCGCAATTCGGCTCCGTTTTCCGGATGATCGGGTCCGAGCATCCGGAAATCGAAGGCGACATCATTCTCGTACAGCGCGATCAGCACCTTCTGGCAATAGGACGAGAAGGGATGCGCATAGAGCTGGAGCGTCATTCAACGGACTTTCGCGGACCGACCAGCGAGAAGACCGCGCCCTGTGGATCGCGCCCGGTGATGATAAAATCGCCGCCCGGTATCTCGGACGGGCCGAACAGGATTTCGCCCTGGCGGATCGGGATGGTGCGCGCGGCGGCATCGATATCCTCGACATAGAAATAATGCGCCCAGCCGGACTGCGGCATCTCGGCTGCCTTGGTCATCATCGCGCCGATCATCTCGCCATGCCGCAGGAACTCGTATGCTCCCATCGGTCCCATATCCATTTCGCCATCCTTCACCCAGCCGAACTGCCGTGTGTAGAAATCCATGGCCCCCGCCTGATCGGTGGTGGTCAGCTCGTTCCAGGCGCAATGGCCCTGCTTGCCGCCATCGCACATATAGGCGCGCGAGGTGCGGCCCGACCGATCCTCGATCAGGTAGAAGGGAATGCCCTGCGGATCGGCAACCATCGCGATGCGACCGGTGCCTTCGATATCCATCGGTCCCATATGCAGCGCGCCGCGCGCGGCGGTCACCGACTCGATCGCCGCATCGATATTGTCGATCGCGATATAGCCCAGCCAGCGAGGCTGCGCGCCATCGGCCAGCATTTCCGGGGTCAGGGGCAGCATGCCGCCGACCGGCTCGTGCTCGGCCTCGATCGTGTAATAGTCCCGGCCTGCCGCGTCGGCATCGTCATAGGTCCAGCCCAGCAGCGCGCCGTAAAAGGCCATGGCGCCATCGACATCGCGGGTCATCAGTTCGTACCAGACGAATTCGCCGGGGCGGTTGGACATGCTGTATCTCCTTGAGGTTCCGTTTACGCGGTCATCTCGACCACAGGCACAAAACCGCCGAAAATCAGCCGCGTTCCGTCGAACGGCATCGGGTTCTTTATCGGGTCCATGCGCGGATCGACCTTGGACGGGTCTTCCATCATCTCGCGCATCTTCGCCATCGCAGCATCGCGCGTCGCCTTGTCGGGCCATTCGATCCAGCTGAACAGCACCGCTTCGCCGTCTTGCGCCTTTACTGCACGGCGGAAATCGGTGGTGTGGCCGTCGGGCACGTCGTCACCCCAGCATTCGACGATGCGCAGCGCGCCCAGTTCCATGAACACCGCATCGCCCTGCCTGGCATGCGCAATGAAGGCGTCGCGATTGGCCTCGGGGCAGGGAATGACGAAACCGTCGATATAGGTCATGGTTCTTCTCCTCGGGAATTCAGGCCGCGTTGGCGGCAGCCTCGATCGCGGCAATGTCGATCTTGATCATTGTCGACATGGCGTCGAATGCCGCCTTGGCACGCGGCGGTGCAGGATCGGAGAGCAGCTCCATCATCCGCCTGGGCACGATCTGCCAGCGCACGCCCCAGCGATCGTGACACCAGCTGCAGGCGATTTCCGCGCCGCCATTGCCGGTGATCGCGTCCCACAGCCGGTCGGTCTCGGCCTGATCCTCGGTATAGATCTGGAACGATATGGCATCGCCATGCGGCTTGCCCGGCCCGCCATTGAGCGCGACCCAGGACTGACCTGCCAGCGTGAATTCGACCAGGATGATGGCGCCTTCGGCCGTGGAAGGGTTGTCCGAAGGCGCGCGTACCACCCGATCGATCCGGCTGTCGGGGAGCAGGCCGGTATAGAAGCGCGCCGCATCCTCCGCCGCACCATCGAACCACAACCAGGGGGCTATCTTGCTCATCCGCACATCCTCGCTTGGCCCGGCCGCCTGTTTCTGCGACTCGGGGCTGTATTTGCCCAGCGTGACCAGATGTGTTACAAAAAGCAACTGATTAGTTATTATTTATAACCTCAAAGGGAGTAACATTGCCCAAAAGGCTGTATGACGATGCGTGCGGCACCGCGCATGCGCTGGAACTGATCGGCGAGCGCTGGGCGCTGCTGGTGATGCGCGAGCTCATGCTCGGCCCGCGCCGGTTCAGCGAGCTGCGCGCCGATCTTCCCGGCATCAGCGCCAATGTGCTGACCCAAAGGCTCGAGGGTCTGGAGGAAAAGCGCCTGCTCGTCCGCCGCCGCCTGCCGCCGCCCGCCTCCGCCCAGGTCTATGAGCTGACCGAATGGGGCTATGAGGCCGAACCTTTGGTGCAGATGCTCGGCCGCTGGGCGGCGCGATCGCCCTGGCACGACCCCAGCTTGCCGATCAGCGGGGTCTCGGTGATGCTCTCCTTCCGCACGATGATCGACCGCGCGCGGGTGGGCGCTCTTGCGCTGCGGGCGGGCTTTGTCTTCGGCGACATGACCTATGTCGGCCAGCTCGACGCCAGCGGCATCGCGATTGCGCGCGGCGAGGCGCAAGGCTGCGACCTCCTCTTCACCGGAACGCCGCACGCGCTGGCAGGCGCTGTCTATGGCGGGGTGCCGCTCGAGGTGCTCGAGGCCGAGGGGCTGCTCCACGCAGAGGGCGATCCGGCACTGGTTACGCGCTTCCTCACGCTGTTCCCCTTGCCGCAGCGGGTGGAATTGCCTCCGGAATGAAGCGATTCTGCTGAATCCGCTCGACACATTAACCTCGGCACGCCACGCTGCCCCCCCGGAACAAAAGGGGCGCGTTGATGGTCGCCATTGTCCAGACCGTGGCCTATCTGGGGCTCGAGGCCCGAAGCGTCGAGGCGCAGGTGCAGATCGCGCCCGGCATGCAGAAGGGCATCGCGGTGGTCGGCCTGCCCGACAAGGCGGTGGGCGAAAGCCGCGAGCGGGTGCGCGCCGCGATCGCCTCGCTCGGCCTGTCGCTGCCGCCCAAGCGCATCACCGTGAACCTGTCTCCGGCGGACCTGCCCAAGGAAGGATCGCATTATGATCTGCCGATCGCGCTGGCGCTACTCGCCGCGATGGGGATCATCGATGCCGAGCTGGTCGGCGAATATGTCGCGGTGGGCGAGCTCGCGCTCGACGGGCGCATCGCCGCCTCGCCCGGCGTGCTGCTCGCTGCCTTGCACGCCTCGGCGACAGGCAAGGGGCTGATCTGCCCGGCGGCACAGGGCGCAGAAGCCGCCTGGGCGCGCGGCATCGACGTGATCGCCGCGCCCGACCTGCTCACATTGCTCAACCATCTGAAGGGCAATGGCCGCCTCAGCCCGCCGAAGCCCGGCGTGGCCGAAGAGCCCGCGCCGGGGCCGGATCTGCGCCAGGTCAAGGGCCAGGAGACCGCCAAGCGCGCGCTCGAGATCGCCGCGGCGGGGGGCCATAACATGGTGATGGTCGGCCCGCCCGGCGCGGGCAAGTCGCTGATGGCCTCGTGCCTTCCGGGCATATTGCCGCCGCTCACCCCGCAGGAAGCGCTCGAGGTGTCGATGGTGGCGAGCGTGGCGGGAACGCTGGTCGATGGCCGGATCAGCCGCGCGCGTCCCTTCCGTGCCCCGCATCACAGCGCCTCGATGGCCGCGCTCGTCGGCGGCGGATTGAAGGTGCGGCCCGGCGAGGTGTCGATGGCGCATCTGGGCGTGCTGTTCCTCGACGAGCTGCCCGAATTCCAGCGCGCGGTGCTCGATTCGCTGCGCCAGCCGCTCGAGACCGGCGAGGTCAGCGTCGCGCGCGCCAATGCGCATGTTACCTTTCCGGCGCGGGTGCAGATGATCGCGGCGATGAACCCGTGCCGCTGCGGCCATCTGGGCGACCCCGCGCTCGGCTGCTCGCGCGCACCCAGATGCGCGGCGGACTATCAGGCCAAGGTGTCCGGCCCGCTGCTCGACCGGATCGACCTGCATGTCGAGGTCGAGGCGGTGACCGCCGCCGACCTGACGCTGCCCCCGCCCGCCGAAGGATCGAAAGAGGTCGCGGCAAGGGTCGCCGCCGCGCGCGCACTCCAGACCGCGCGCTATGCCGATATCAGGGCGCGCACCAATGCCGAGATCGACGGCGAGGCCCTCGAACGCTTCGCCACCCCCGACGAACCAGCGCGCCAACTCCTGGCCCGCGCCGCCGAAGCGATGCGCCTATCCGCGCGCGGCTATACCAGGGTGCTGAGGGTCGCCCGCACGATCGCGGACCTCAGCGGCGCAGAGACCGTGGGCCGGGTGCATGTCGCCGAGGCGCTGAGCTATCGGAGAAGGGCACCGGTGGGGTGAAGAAGCGAATGAGAAACGCGTCAGGACGTCGAATGCCATCTCTTTTGTACGGGTTGGCTGTTTTCGTGTTGGTTGCCTTGTCGGCATTGGGAGCAACCGGATGTGGCCCCGAGCAAAAGCCATTCCCTGAGATTGACAGGGCCAAGCTGCGCATCACGTTGGAACGCACGGGATGTTTCGGCTCTTGCCCACGCTACCTGGTAAGCATCGACGGCCAAGGCAATGTCGTCTTTGACACCGGCCCGACGTCAGAAGAGATGGGGTTGGGTGACCGGCCGGACTATTCAATAGATACTGGCGTCAGGGTGGCAGGGAAATACTGGACCAAGATAACCGGTGAACAAGTCGATGCGATCATAACCCAGTTTGAGAACGTCGGCTTTTTCGAACTCGAAGACGAATATGTTTCTCAAGTTACAGACAATCCGACATATGTTGTGTCGATAGATACAGGGAATGGCAAAAAATCAATTGTTGATTATGCAGGCGGAGATGTCGGTATGCCAGCAGTGGTGACGCGACTGGAAGAAGCGATTGACGAGGCTGCTGGGACTGATCGCTGGATCAAGGGTACGCCCGATGTCATCCCTCTTCTAAAGGCGCTGGATACCGACTTTTCCGGTATGATCGGGCTGGAACTGATGGATGCGGCTGCCGAACGAAATGACATTGCCACCATGGTTCAGCTCAAGTCTCTGGGTGCGCCACTGTATATTCGAGATGGCCCAAACCCTTTCAGGTCCGCAGCTTTCAAGGGCCACAATCAGGCGGCTTTGTGGCTCCTGAAGAATGGAGCCGCAGTCGAGCCATCGGCCTATGATGAGGCTCTGATTGCGGCTGTTTCGTTGGCCCGTCACGTTCCGTTCCGATTTCTGAGCCGTGATCCTAGGTCGAGAAACATTGGGCAGCGCAAAGCAACAGAGTTGCTAACCATCGCGGCGAAGAACGCGGATGTCAGCCTGGTGACGTTTTTCCTGAACCGGGGAGCTAACGCGGGTGGTTTGGTCGATTCGACGAGTGCCTCTGACCCACCGCTCTTCGAGGCCGCAAATGGAGAGTTGCTCAATGACAATCAGTTTGGAGTCGAAGAGCGACGAAAGGTCGTTGCCATTCTTCTGAGAGCGGGAGCAAGTATAGCGCATTCACAATATGGACATCCCCAAAGCATTTTGTGGGGGGGTGAAGACCCCGTTATCGCCGAAATGCTGATCAAGGCTGGCGCGAATCCCAATTTTCGCGACGATGAAGGTGAGCACATTCTGTTCAGCATATACGATGACGATGTGGCGATGGTCCTGATAGCGCACGGCGCTGACCTTGAAGCTGTACGGCCAAGTGATGGTATGACCTTGGGCCGCTGGGCCCGGTATCAAGGATGGCGCAGGGTCGTGGATATGCTGAACCGCAAAGGGCTGTAACAGAAACGGCGGAGCTTGCGCCCCGCCGCTTCGCTGTGTTCAAACCTGACCCGGCAGAGCCCCCAGCCCCGCCACCGTCATCGCATCACTGCGCGGTCCAGCCGCCGTCGACCGGGATCGCGGTGCCGGTGATCTGCGCGGCGGCTTCGCTCGAGAGGAACGCGGCAAGTTCGCCCATCTGTTCGGGGGTGGCGAACTGCTTGCTCGGCTGCTTTTCGATCAGCAGCTTTTCGGTCGCGGCCTCAACGCTGATGCCCTGTTCCTCGGCCATCGCCTCGATCTGCTTCTGCACCAGCGGGGTATGGACCCAGCCGGGGCAGATGGTGTTGCTGGTGATGCCGGTGCCCGCATTTTCCAGCGCGACGACCTTGCTGAGGCCGACCACGCCGTGCTTGGCGGCAACATAGGCCGCCTTGTGCTTGCTGGCGATCAGGCCGTGCACCGAACCGATATTGATGATCCGGCCGAAGCCCTTCTTCTTCATGTGCGGCAGCGCGGCCTGGATGGCGAAGAAGATGCCCGACAGGTTGATCGCGATCACCTGGTGCCACTTTTCTTCCGGGAATTCCTCGACCGAAGCGGTGTGCTGGATGCCGGCATTGTTGACGAGGATGTCGACCGAGCCGAGCTTCTCGACGCACAGCTCGACCATCGCCTTGACCTCATCGGGCTTGGACATGTCGGCATTGCTGTAGACGACCTCGACGCCGTATTTCTCGGCCAGGCCGGCGCGTTCCTTCTCGATGGCATCGGCATCGCCGAAACCGGTGATGACCAGATTGGCACCCTTGGACGCCAGGACATTGGCAATGCCCAGGCCGATTCCGCTGGTCGAGCCGGTGACGATGGCATTCAAACCCTTGAGCATAAAAGATCCCCTTCAATTTCAATGCGGTTGCACGACGCGGCCCGGGAGATGTTCGCAGTTGCAGCGAATCACTCTTGCCGACTCGTCTAACGTGAGTTACCCCTAGGTTCCAACGGAAAAACTCGGGTTTCGCGACAGTTTCTGGGGGAAATGCGATGGCCGGTTCAGGTCCGTCGTCGGCAGCCTATGCTGCGGATGCGAAACCGAAAAGTGACAGATATGTTGCAGCCGCGAACAGCAAGCCGGTCAATCTGGCCTTGCAGGGCGGCGGCGCGCATGGCGCCTTTGCCTGGGGGGTGCTCGACAAGCTGCTCGAGGACGGTCGGCTGAAGTTCGACGCGGTGAGCGCGACCAGCGCAGGCGCGATGAACGCTACGGTGCTGGGCTATGGCCTGACCATCGGCGGCGCGGAAGGCGCGCGCGAGGAGCTCGCCAAATTCTGGAAGAAGATCAGCGACGAAGGCGCGAAGGGGCCGCTGCAGCCGAGCTGGATCGACAAGGCGCTGGGCAATCACAGCCTCGATTTCAGCCCGGCATTTCTCTATTTCGACATCCTGTCGCGGATCATGTCGCCTTATGAGCTGAATCCGTTCAACTTCAATCCCTTGCGCCAGGTGCTCGAAAGCAGCGTCGATTTCGACGTGCTGTGCGAAGGCTGCCCGATCAAGCTGTTCCTCTCGGCCACCAATGTCCGCACCGGCAAGGTGCGGATGTTCGAGAATCACGAGATCGGCCCAGATCAGGTGCTCGCCTCGGGCTGCCTGCCCTTCATGTTCCAGACCATCGAGATCGATGGCGAGGCCTATTGGGACGGCGGTTACATGGGCAATCCGGCGATCTTCCCGCTGATCTATGGCAGCCAGACCAACGATGTCGTCATCGTGCACATCAACCCGCTCAACCGCGAGGAAGTGCCGAAGACCGCCAAGGACATCCTCAACCGGATCAACGAGATCAGCTTCAACTCCAGCCTGATGCGCGAGATGCGCGCGATCGCGTTCGTCACGCACCTGATCGACGACGGCCAGCTCAACGACGACCGGCACCGGCGGATGCTGATCCATTCGATCCAGGACGAGGTTTTCATGGAAAGCCTGGGCGTCACCAGCAAGCTCAATCCCGACTGGTCGTTCATGCAGAAGCTGCGGGATGTGGGTCGCGCCTGTGCCAGCCAGTGGCTGGAAAACCACTTCGACGATGTCGGGGTGAAATCATCGACGGATATCAAATCCTTCTTCCTCTGATCTCCACCAAAAAGGGGCTGTCCTGCCATGACGCCTGAAGAAATCCTGAAACTGCCTTCGATGCCGGCGGCCGCGCCCAGCTATCCGCTGGGTCCGTACCGCTTCATCAACCGCGAATTCATGATCGTCACCTACGAGACCGATCCGGTCGCGCTGCGCGCCGCGGTGCCCGAGCCGCTGGTGCCGAACGAGGAAAATCTCGTCCTCTACGAGTGGATCAAGATGCCCGACAGCTCGGGCTTCGGCGATTACACCGAAAGCGGCATCGTCATCCCCTGCACCTTCAACGGCGAGCCGATCAACTATACCGCGCAAATGTATCTCGACGACCAGCCGCCGATCGACGGCGGGCGCGAGATCTGGGGCTTTCCCAAGAAATATGCGCTGCCCAAGCTGGTGGTCGCATCGGACACGCTGACCGGAACGCTTAGCTATGCCGGCCAGACCGTGGCGATGGGCACGATGGCGTATAAGTGGCAGGAAGCCCCCGGCGGCTGCGAGGCGCAGGCCAAGTCGATGACCAAGACATCGTGCAACTTGAAGATCATCCCCGATGTCGATGGCAGCCCCAAGATTTGCCAGCTCGTCGCGTACAATCTCGAGAATATCACGGTGAAGGGCTGCTGGGTCAGCCCCGCGCGGCTGCAGCTGATCCCGCATGTCAACGCGCCGGTCGCGGACCTGCCGATCCTGCGCATCGTCGGCGGCAAGCATTTCGTCAGCGACCTCACCCTGCCGCACGGCCGGGTGCTGTTCGATTACATCAAAGACGCCGCGGGCTGAGGGAGGACGTCATCATGAAAAAGCAGGATGTGCTGAAGCTCAGCTCGATGCCGCTGCAGAGCCCGACCTATCCGGTGGGGCCGTACAAATTCTTCGAACGCCAGTACATGATCGTCAGCTATCGCACCGATCCGGCGAAGATCCGCGCGATGCTGCCCGAGCCGCTCGAGCCCGATGGCGATGTGGTCTCGGTCCAGTGGCTCGACCTGCCCGATGGCGAAGGCTTCGGTGCCTATTCGGCGGTGGCGCAGGCGATCCCGTGCACCTTCAACGGCGAGAAGTGCAATTTCCTGACGCAAATGTATGTCGACAACTGCCCGCCGCTCGCCGGAGGCCGCGAGATCTGGGGCTATCCGATGAAATACGGCATCGCCAAGCTCAAGACCGTGGGCGATACATTGACCGGCGAGCTGACCTATTCGGGCCAGACCGTCGCCAGCGGCACCATGGTGTACAAGCACGGCGGCCCGACCGATCTCAGCGAAATCGAGGCGCTGCTGAAACGCACGCAGGTGACGCTGAAGCTGATCCCGGACATCGACGGCACGCCCGCGATCGCGCAGCTGGTCGGCATCACCTTCGAGAATATCGTGGTCAAGGGTGCCTGGACCGGCCGCGCGCGGGTCGAGCTGATCGATTCGGTCAACTGCCCGCTCGCCGACCTGCCGGTGCTCGAGCATGTCGGGGGCCTGCACCTCGTCACCGACATGACGCTGCCTTATGGCCGCGTGCTGCACGACTATCTGGGCTGATCGGGCTGCAAGCCGACACTCCCGACCCCGGCGTGACGATCGCTCGCGCCGGGGTTTTCCGTGTCAGAGCAGCTCCTGCACCGTCTCGCTGGGCCGGCAGAGTTTCACCGCCGTATCGGTGACCACGATCGGGCGGTTGATCAGGAGCGGGTGCGCCATCATCGCGTCGACGATCGGGGTGTCGGTCACCTCGGCAGCGTCGAGCCCGAGTTCCGTCACCAGCGGCTCCTT
>CAXRCQ010000007.1:0-8632 GCA_964228845.1 Blastomonas sp. | reverse complement strand
ATGCGGTTACAATTTGCGTTCACCCCTATGGCGATATCTGGCTGCGCGATACCGGGCCGCTGGTGGTCCGTGACGCAGAGGGCAAGGCATTCGCCCAGCGCTTCGGCTTCAACGGCTGGGGCGGCAAATATGTCATGCCCGGCGATACCGAAATCGGCGGGCGGCTTGCCGATGACGCGGGCCTGACCAGCGCCAGTGCCGATTGGGTACTCGAGGGCGGTGCGATCGATGTCGATGGTACGGGCATAGGCGTGACCACCGAACAGTGCCTGCTCAACCCCAATCGCAACCCGCATCTGACGCGCGAAGAGATCGAGGCGCGGCTGCGGCGGGACCTCGGGATAGAGCGGCTGCTGTGGCTGGGCGACGGGCTGATCAACGACCATACCGATGGGCATGTCGACAATCTCGCGCGCTTCGTGGCGCCGGGGACGCTGGCGCTGCCGGTGGCCAGCGATGACAATGATCCCAATGCAGCGATCTATGCCAATGCGAAGCTTCGCGCCGAAGCGTTCGGGCTGCAAGTCGTCCCCATCCCCTCGCCCGGCCTGGTCGAACGAGTCGATGCCGAGGGCGAGGTGAAGGTGCAGCCGGCGAGCCATATGAACTTCGCGATCACCAGCCATCTCGTCGTCGTGCCGACCTATGGCACCGCGTCGGACGGCCCTGCGGTCGAGGCGATCGGTGCCTGCTTCCCCGACCGCAAGACGATCGGCCTGCGTGCCGATGCGGTACTCGCGGGCGGCGGCAGCTTCCACTGCGCCAGCCAGCAGATGCCGCTGCTCGATTGATCGGACGGGCGCTGCCGGGTATAGCCTGTCCCAGGACCTGTCCTGATATTCCCCAGCAACAACCACATAGAGGATGCCCCCCATGCGCACCATGATCCTGTCTGCCCTGATGGCAGCCACTGCCCTGCCCCTGGCGACCGCCGCGCCTGCCATGGCCGCAGCTGCCGACACCAATGCCGCCTCGGCGATCGACGCAGCTGTCGCTGCCGATCTGCGCGGCGAGGACAAGGCGCGCGACAAATATCGTCACCCCAAGGAAACGCTCGAATTCTTCCAGGTCGGCCCGAACATGGTCGTTGCCGAATATGCGGCTGACGCAGGCTGGTACACCAAGATTCTCGCGCCACTGACGGCCACCAGCGGCAAATATGTCGCGCTGGGCGTGTCGCCGACCGCCCCGGCGTTCAACGAACAGCGCAAGGCGCAGATGGCGGCCTATCCGACCAGCTATCCCGAGCGCGCGGCCAAGGCGACCGGTATCGCGGCGGACAAGATCCACGCCCATGTCACCAACGCCGTGCCCGCCGAGCTCAACGGCAAGGTCGATCGCATCCTCATCCTGCGCATGCTGCACAACATGAACCGCTGGGGCATCCTGGGCAGCGAGCTCGATGCGATGCACAAGATGCTCAAGCCCGGCGGCATGATCGGGATCGAACAGCACCGCGCCAAGGCCGATGCGCCCGCAGCCTATACCGACGGCTCGAAGGGCTATCTCAAGGAAGCCGATGTGATCGCGATGTTCGAAAAGCATGGCTTCGAGCTTGTCGCCAAGAGCGAAATCAATGCCAATCCCAAGGATACGGCCGACTATCCCGATGGTGTCTGGACCCTGCCGCCCAACTACGCGCTGAAGGATCAGGACAAAGAGAAATATGCCGCAATCGGCGAATCCGACCGCATGACCATGCTGTTCCGCAAGAAGTAACGCTCGCGCCGCCGTCGGCTTTCGGGCTGGCGGCGGCGGTCTGACATTGGGGGCGATGATGGGTGCATTTGTCGCGCGGGCAGTGATCTCGGGCGTGCTTGTGGCGATCATCGCCATCGTCGCGCGGCGCAGTCCGGGTCTGGGTGGCCTGATCGCCTCGATACCGCTGGTCTCGACGCTCGGCATGATCTGGCTGTGGAACGACAGCGGCGACCGCGAGCTGGTCGCAAACTATGTCTCTGCTGCCTTCTGGTATTTCCTGCCGACACTGCCCATGTTCCTGCTCATTCCCTGGATGCTCCGCTCTGGCGTGAGCTTCTGGCTGTCGCTGGGCGCAGGCTGCGGCCTCACCATCATCTTGTATCTGGGCATGGTCGCGCTCCTGCCCCGCATTGGGATCAACGTTTCTTTATGACCGAGATTACCGTCGCTGCGCTGCAGCTGCCGCTGGGTGGCGGCTTGCCTGAGAATATCGATGCGGTCAGCGATCTTGTCGCGCACGCGGCGGACAAGGGCGCGGACATCATCCTGCCGCCCGAACTGTTCGAGGGGCCCTATTTCTGCCAGGTCGAGGACGAATGCCTGTTTGCGACCGCGCACCCGACCACCGAGCACCCCGCCGTGCGCGCGATGGCGAAGCTGGCAAAGCAGCTCAAGGTCGCAATTCCCACCAGCTTTTTCGAGCGCGACGGGCCGCATCATTACAACTCGCTGGCGATGATCGATCCCGATGGCGAGATCATGGGAGTCTATCGCAAGAGCCATATCCCGGATGGTCCGGGCTATGAGGAGAAATATTATTTCCGCCCCGGCAATACCGGCTTCAAGGTCTGGGACGTGTGCGGCACGCGGATCGGCGTCGGCATCTGCTGGGACCAATGGTATCCCGAATGCGCGCGCACCATGGCGCTGATGGGGGCGGAGCTGCTCTTCTATCCGACCGCGATCGGCTCGGAACCCTATGACGCGGACCTGGATACCAGCCGCATGTGGCGGCGCGCAATGCAGGGGCATTCGGTATCCAACTGCATGCCGGTGATCGCCAGCAACCGCATTGGCACCGAAGGCAACCAGAGCTTCTACGGCCACAGCTTCATCACCAACGAATGGGGTGACCTGGTACTCGAATATGGCGCGGAGGAAACCGGCGTCTTGGTGGCGACGCTCGATCTTGCCCAGGCGCGCAAGCATCGTGCGGGAATGGGCTTTTTCCGCGATCGCCGCCCGCAGCTTTACGGGCGGCTCGCCGAGGATATCTGAGGTGTAAGGTGGGAGGGTTCTCCCGCCTTATTCGCCGATACCGTCCCACATTTCCTTGAGCTTGGCGAAGAAGCCGGTGCTTTCCGGGCTTTCCTGGCCGGTCTCGGTCGCCTGGAACTCGCGCAGCAGTTCCTTTTGCCGGGCGCTAAGCTTGGTCGGCGTCTCGACATCGATCTGGATGACCATATCGCCCGTTCCGCGCCCCTGCAGCACCGGCATGCCCGCACCGCGCTGGCGCAGCTGCTTGCCCGACTGGATGCCGGCGGGAATGCTGATCCGGTGGCGCTTGCCGTCGAGCCCGGGAATCTCGAGCTCGCCGCCCAAAGCCGCCGTCGTGATGCTGATCGGGCAGCGCGTGATCAGCGTCGTGCCGTCGCGCTCGAAAATGCGGTGCCGCGCGACATGGATGAAGATGTAGAGGTCGCCCGGTGGCGATCCCTTGGGTCCCGCCTCGCCCTTGCCCGACAGCCGGATGCGCGTGCCGTTGTCGACGCCCGGTGGGATATCGACCGAAAGCGTCTGCTGCTTGTCGACCCGGCCCTCGCCGCGACAGGTGCGGCAGGGGTTCTCGATCACCTGGCCGCTGCCATGGCAATTCGGGCAGGTGCGTTCGACCACGAAAAAGCCCTGTTGCGCGCGCATCTTGCCGCTGCCGCCGCACAGGTTGCAGGTGCGCACCTTGGTGCCGGGCTCCGCGCCCGATCCGTCGCACGTGTCGCAGGTCGCCGCGACATCGATGGTGATCTCGCTCGCCTTGCCGTGATAGGCCTCTTCGAGCGTGATCTCCATGTCGTAGCGCAGGTCCGCCCCGCGCACCGGTCCTCGTCGCCCGCCAGCACCGCCAAATCCGCCGCCGAAGATCGTGTCGAAAATGTCGCCAAGATCGGAAAAACCGCCCGCAGCGCCATGACCGCCGCCGCCGCCCGACATGCCGCTTTCATAGGCCTCATGGCCAAAGCGGTCATAGGCCGCGCGCTTCTGCGGGTCCTTCAGGGTATCATAAGCCTGGCTGATCGCCTTGAACCTGGCTTCCGCCTCGGCATCGCCGGGGTTGCGGTCCGGGTGCCATTGCATCGCCAGTTTGCGATAGGCGGACTTGAGCGCGGCATCGTCCGCGTTGCGCGAAACGCCCAGGCGCTCGTAATAATCTTTGGCTGTGGTCATGGTCATGGGTCGCGATTCATCATGCAACGACCGGGCGGGATCGCAGTGCCAGGGTGGCGAGCGCCACCCCTGCCCCGCAGTCCCGCCCGGCCGGACTGTCGAACATCAATCCGGCAATCAGTTTTTCGCGTCGCCGTCAACTTCCGAGAATTCGGCGTCGACAACAGTGTCCTCGGCCGGAGCGGCCTCAGCCGCCGGAGAAGCCGCTGCGGCCTGCTCCTTCTCGTAGATCGCCTGACCCAGCTTCATCGCGGCCTGAGCCAGCGCTTCAGTCCTGGACTTCATCGCATCGGGCTCGCCGCCCTCGACCGCCGTCTTCAGTTCGGCAATCGCGGTCTCGATCTCGCCCTTGGTTGCCGCATCGACCTTGTCGCCATGCTCTTCAAGCTGCTTTTCGGTGCTGTGCAGCAGGCTTTCGGCATTGTTCTTCGCTTCGGCAGCTTCACGGCGCTTCTTGTCTTCCTCGGCAAAGCGCTCGGCATCTTTGACCATCTGATCGATGTCAGCATCGGAAAGGCCACCCGATGCCTGGATGCGGATCTGCTGCTCCTTGCCGGTGCCCTTGTCCTTGGCCGAGACGTTGACGATGCCGTTGGCGTCGATGTCGAACGTCACCTCGATCTGCGGCACGCCACGCGGTGCTGGCGGAATGCCGACCAGGTCGAACTGGCCGAGCAGCTTGTTGTCCGCCGCCATTTCGCGCTCGCCCTGGAAGACGCGGATCGTCACGGCCTGCTGATTGTCGTCAGCGGTCGAATAGGTCTGCGACTTCTTGGTCGGAATCGTGGTGTTGCGATCGATCATGCGGGTAAACACGCCGCCCAGCGTCTCAATGCCCAGCGAAAGCGGGGTCACGTCGAGCAGCAGCACGTCCTTGACATCGCCCTGCAGCACGCCCGCCTGGATCGCCGCCCCCATGGCGACGACTTCGTCGGGGTTCACGCCGGTATGCGGCTCCTTGCCGAAGAACTCCTTCACCACTTCGCGAACGCGCGGCATGCGGGTCATGCCGCCGACGAGCACGACATCGTCGATATCAGCCGCCTTGAGGCCTGCATCTTCGAGCGCCTTCTTGCACGGATCGAGCGTGCGCTTGATCAGTTCGGCGACCAGCTTTTCGAGATCCGCGCGGCTGATGGTCTTCACCAGATGCTTGGGACCATTCTGGTCGGCAGTGATGAAGGGCAGGTTGACCTCGGTGGTCTGCGCCGAGCTGAGCTCGATCTTCGCCTTTTCAGCGGCTTCCTTCAGCCGCTGCAGCGCGAGCTTGTCCTTGGTAAGGTCGATGCCTTCGGCCTTCTTGAAATCGTCTGCCAGGAACTCGACGAGCTTGGAGTCGAAGTCCTCGCCGCCCAGGAAGGTGTCGCCATTGGTCGCCTTCACCTCGAACACGCCATCGCCGATCTCGAGGATCGAGATGTCGAACGTGCCGCCGCCAAGGTCATAGACCGCGATGGTCTTGCCGTCATTCTTGTCGAGACCATAGGCGAGCGCCGCAGCCGTCGGCTCGTTGATGATACGCAGCACTTCGAGGCCGGCGATCTTGCCCGCGTCCTTGGTCGCCTGACGCTGGGCGTCGTTGAAATAAGCCGGCACGGTGATGACCGCCTGGGTCACGGTTTCGCCCAGATAGCTTTCCGCCGTTTCCTTCATCTTCTGCAGCGTGAACGCGCTGATTTCCGAAGGCGAATAGTCCTTGCCGCCCGCCTTCACCCAGGCGTCGCCATTGCCGCCCTTGACGATGCTGTAGGGCACCAGCTCCATGTCCTTCTTGGTCAGCGGATCGTCGAAACGACGGCCGATCAGACGCTTGACCGCGAACACGGTGTTTTCCGGATTGGTAACGGCCTGGCGCTTGGCCGGCTGACCGACGAGGCGCTCGCCATCCTTGGTGAAGGCGACGATGGACGGCGTCGTGCGCGCGCCCTCAGCGTTTTCGATCACCTTGGGCTTGTCGCCGTCCATCACCGACACGCAGCTGTTGGTGGTGCCAAGGTCGATACCGATTACTTTTGCCATAATGCTTTTCCCACGTAACTTTCGATATGCAGATGAAAGAATACGAACCGCCGTCATGCCCCCAAGCATCCGGCAATTCCGTCCCCGTCGGCGGATATAGGATGGCTTTCGCTTGGCACAAGGCATCGCAGTATCTACATCACGGCCATGGCCTTTCCGGCCCGTTCCGGCACAGGATGACGAGGGAGAAATCACCGATGCTGCGCACACTTACGCTGATCTTCACAGGCCTTGCGATGACGCTGCTCGCCGCATGCCAGCCGCCCGCCCAGTTGCTGGTCGAAAAGGCCCATGTGAAACTCTCGCCGGTCGAGGACAGTCCCTCGGTCCTCTACTTCACCATCAAGGGCGGTCCCAGCGACACGGTGCTGCGCTCGATCAGCTCGCCCAATATCCTGCGGCTCGAAATGCACGAGACGGTCGAGGAAAACGGCATGTCGACGATGAAGCCGATCACCGCGGTGGCCGTGCCCAAGCGCGGCGAGGTCGAATTCGAGCCCGGCGGCAAGCATGTCATGGTCTGGGGCATCGATGCCGGCGCACGCAAGGCTGGCAAGGCGACCTTCCTGTTCTCCTTCTCCAATGGTGAAAAGATCGAGGTCGATGCGGCGCTCAACGCCATCAAGCCCGAAGACGGCATGGCACACTGATGGCGACCGCGCCGATAGACCGACCGCTGACCAGGGCAGAGATCGATCTGTCGCGCTCGGTCTTCGGCGATGCCATTGCCTATGACCAGGTGCGCATAAGGCTGAAGAAATGGATATTCTTCCAGCCCAAGCGCACCATCATGGCCCCGATGGGCCACATCCATTTTCATCCGGGCGGCTCGGCCTATTGCGACGATTTCAGCTGTGCAAGCCTGTCACGCCAGGCGCTCTTCATCCACGAGATGGTGCATGTCTGGCAATATCAGCAGGGCATCTTCCTGCCGCTGAAGCGCCACCCGTTCTGCCGCTATGACTATGCGATCAAGCCGGGCCAGCGCTTCGGCAAATATGGCATCGAGCAGCAGGCGGAACTCGTCCGCCATGCTTTCATGCTGCGTCAGGGCGCGAAGGTGCCGGGGGCGCCATCGATCGAGACCTACCGGCAGATCGTGCCGTTTCCGGTTTAATCCGGTTTCTTTGCCACCGCCACCAGGGCCGGGCGCAGCAGACGGTCCTTGATCATGTAACCGGCCTGCAGCTCCTGCACCACGGTGCCGGGCTCCGCCTCGTCGCTGGGAAGTTCGATCATCGCCTGATGCTGGTTGGGATCGAGCGGCAGGCCGATCGCGGCGATGCGCGAGATGCCGTGCTTCCCGAATACGCTTTCAAGCTCGCGGCCGGTCGCCTCGAGCCCGACAACGAGCCCCTTCCAGGCCTCGTCATTGCGCGCGTCTTCGGGGATAGCCTGCAGCGCGCGGGTCAGATTGTCCGAGACCGAGAGGATATCGCGGGCAAAGCCGGTCGCGGCATAGGCGCGGGCGTCCTGCGCGTCCTTCTCCAGACGGCGGCGCACGTTCTGCGTATCGGCGCGGGCATAGAGCACGTCCTGCTTCGCCTCGGCAAGCTGAGCCTCCAGCGTCGCGATGCGCTCTTCCAGCGCTGCCTGGCCATCGCCCTGTTCCTTGAGGCTTTCCGGCACGCCTTCCAGCTCTGCGGCCGCTTCGGCATCGAGATCGGCGGGCTTGCTGGGGTCGTTCTGCGTCACTGTTTCGTCCTGAATCACGGTGTTCCTGCTCATTTCAACAATCGGGTGAGGCTCTGCGCGGTAAAGTCCACCATCGGAACAATACGCGCATAGTTGAGGCGGGTGGGGCCGATCACGCCGACCACGCCCACCACTCGGCCTTCGCCGTCACGATAGGGCGCCGCTATCACGGATGACCCTGAAAGCGAAAACAATTTGTTTTCCGCTCCGATGAAGATGCGGGCCGATCCTGCCTCACGCGCGCTATCGAGAAGATGGGCAATGTCCTGCATCGCTTCAAGTTCGTCGAGCAGACGGCGCACACGCTCGAGATCCGAAACCGCCTCGTTATCGAGCAGATTGGCTTGGCCGCGTACGATCAGCACTGGGCGGTCGGACCCATCTCGCGACCAGATGGCGAGACCTCGGCGGACCAGATCAGAGCTGGCGCTGTCAAGCGCCTCGCGCTCGGCGAGAATTTCAGCCTCCAGTGCGGCCAGTGCCTGCGGCAAACTGCGCCCGGAAAGCCGCGCGGTGATGAAATTGCCCGCCTGAACCAGCAGGGACTCGGTGACCCGCCGGTCCAGTTCCAGTACCCGATTGACACTACTGCCATCATGCCCGACCAGCACTGCCAGAACCTGGCTGTCGGACAGGCGCACGAAGCTCAACTGCCGCAATACCGGTTCGCGGCGCGGCACCATGACGATCCCGGCACAGGCGGACAGACCCGAAAGCGCCTGGGTGGTCGCTGCCAGTGCGGCCTCGATCGGCCCTGCGCTTTCCAGCTGCTTCT
>CAXRCQ010000006.1:0-29070 GCA_964228845.1 Blastomonas sp. | reverse complement strand
CGAAGGCCGCGAGCTGATGACCGATGCCGACCCGGCCTTCTGGTCGGGCCACGCGCCCTTGCTCTTCCCGATCGTCGGCGCGCTCGCGGGGGATCCATACCGGCTTGGCGAGCGACACTTTGCCATGCCGCGCCATGGCTTTGCCCGGCGATCGCAATTCGCGCTGGTCGAGGCAGAGGCGGGCCGCGCGCTGTTCCGGCTCGAGGCGAGCGAGGCGACGCGCGCGGTCTATCCGTTCGACTTCCGGCTCGACATGGCTTTCGCGCTGACCGGAACCACGCTCGCCATGACCGCGACGGTCAGCAATCGCGGCGACACCCCGATGCCGTTCAGCTTCGGCTATCACCCGGCATTCGCCTGGCCGCTGCCCTTTGGCGGCGCGGCGGAGGATCACCGGATCGTGTTCGAGCGCGCCGAATCCGCCCCGATCCGGCGGCTCGACCCCGCCACCGGCCTCGTCGCCCCCGAACCGCAGCCCAGCCCGGTCGAGGGCAATATCTACGCGCCCGCCTATGCCGATTTCGAGGCCGACGCGCTGATCTGGGACGACCTGCAAAGCCGCTCGCTGACCTATGGCGTGCCCGGCCAGCCGAAGCTGCGCATCGACTTTCCCGACATGCCGATGCTCGGCATCTGGCAGAAGCCCGGCGCGCGCTTCCTGTGCATCGAGCCCTGGGCCGGGATCGCCGACCCGCTGGGCTTTACCGGCGATTTTGCCGACAAGCCCGGCATCATGACGCTGGCACCCGGCGCACAGCAGCGTTTGCGGATGGATGTGACGCTGCTAGAGAGCTAGCCGTTTTCCGGTCCCCTGCGAAGGCAGGGGCCCATCACCCGACCGATCCGCCAGGCACCACCGTCTGGAGATGGATGCCTGCCTTCGCAGGCAAGCGACAGCATAGCAAAGCCCCGATATGACCGCCCTCAACCGCCGCACCTTCGCCATCATCTCGCACCCTGACGCAGGGAAAACCACTCTCACCGAAAAACTGCTGCTCACCGGCGGCGCGATCCATCTGGCGGGCGAGGTCAAGGCGCGCGGCGCGGCGCGGCGGGCGCGGTCGGACTGGATGAAGATCGAGCAGCAGCGCGGCATCTCGGTCACCAGCTCGGTGATGACCTTCGAGCGCCAGGGCATCACCTTCAACCTGCTCGACACGCCGGGGCACGAGGATTTTTCCGAAGACACCTATCGCACGCTGACCGCGGTCGATTCCGCGATCATGGTGATCGACGCGGCCAAGGGGATCGAGCCGCAGACGCGCAAGCTGTTCGAGGTGTGCCGCTTGCGCTCGGTTCCGATCATCACCTTCGTCAACAAGGTCGATCGCGAGGGCCGCGATCCGTTCGAGCTGCTCGACGAGGTCGCCGATGCGCTGGCGCTCGATGTCTGCCCGATGAGCTGGCCGGTCGGCATGGGCGGCCAGTTCGAGGGCATTTACGACTTCGCCCGCAACACGCTGATGCAACCGAGCGGGCCGAGCCGCGAATATGACGACACCGCGCTTGCCGTCGGCGGCCTCGACGATCCGAAGCTCGCCGAGGCATTGTCCGCCCAGGCGCTCGAGCGGCTGACCGAGGAAGCCGAGCTGGCCCAGGGCGGCTATGCGAGCTTCGATCTGGAGGCCTATCGCCATGGCGATCTGACGCCGGTCTATTTCGGCTCCGCGCTCAAGCGCTTCGGTATCGAGGAGCTGATCGACGCGATCGCGACGCACGCCCCGCCGCCGCGCAGCCAGCCCGCCGAGCCCGAATCGGTCGATCCCACGCGCAAGGACGTGACCGGCTTCATCTTCAAGGTGCAGGCGAACATGGACCCGCAGCACCGCGACCGCATCGCCTTCATGCGGCTCGTCTCGGGCACGTTCAGGCGCGGCATGAAGCTGGTGCCGTCGGGTCATGGCAAGCCGATCGCGGTGCATTCGCCGATCCTGTTCTTCGCGCAGGACCGCGAGCTCGCCGACGAGGCGCTGCCCGGTGACATTATCGGCATTCCGAACCATGGCACGCTGCGCGTCGGCGATACCCTTTCCGAGAAGAACGACGTGCGCTTTACCGGCCTTCCCAATTTCGCGCCGGAAATCCTGCGCCGCGTCCAGCTGAAGGACCCGACCAAGACCAAGCAGCTGCGCAAGGCCCTGGACGATCTGTCCGAAGAGGGCGTGATCCAGGTCTTCTATCCCGAGATCGGCAGCCAGTGGATCGTCGGCGTGGTCGGCCAGCTGCAGCTCGAGGTGCTGATCAGCCGGCTCGAGGCCGAATACAAGGTCGAGGCGGTGCTCGAAATGGCCCCGTTCGATACCGCGCGCTGGCTCGGCGGCCCGTCCGAGGCGCTCGAGGCGTTCAAGCGCATCTCGATGAACAACATGGCCAAGGACCGCGACGGCAACCCGGTGTTCATGGCGCGCTCCGCCTGGGATGTCGGCTATCAGCAGGAAAAGAACCCCGAGCTGACCTTCAGCGCGACGCGCGAGCGCTAAAACACGGTTGCAGCGCAGCATGGCTGCGCTAAGGCAGGTCCATGGCGTCGCGCACCAAGGTTTCTCCCGACACGATCAAGCATATCGTCGAAGAGGCGAGCACCATCGCCATGGCCGCCTTTGCGCGCGCGGGCGGCGATCTGCAATTCTGGGACAAGGTGCCCGGCGAGCCGGTGAGCGAGACTGACCTGGCCGTCGACAATTTCCTGCGCGAGCGGCTGGGCGCGCTGGTCCCCGATGCGGGCTGGCTGTCCGAGGAGACGGCGGACGATGTCGCGCGGCTCGATTGCGGGCGCATCTGGCTGGTCGATCCGATCGACGGCACGCGCGATTTCGTGCGCGGGCGCACCGGCTGGGCGATCTCGGTCGCCTTGGTCGAGGACGGCCATGTCGTGATGGGCGTGCTGGCAGCGCCTGCGCGCAACGAATACTGGATCGGCGCGCGAGGACGCGGCGCGTTCCTCAACGGCAAGCGTTTGAAGGCCAGCCGCCGCACCGATTTTTCCGGATCGCGCGTGCCGACCGACAGCCTGCCCAAGGCGGATATCGACCTGACCGTGGTGGAAAAGCCCAACAGCATCGCGCTCCGCATGGCGATGGTCGCCGACGACCGCGCCGACCTGCTCGCGACGCTGCGCTGGGGCTATGAATGGGATATCGGCGCGGCCGCAATCATCGCCGAAGAGGCGGGCGCGCGGGTTACCGATGCGCTGGGCGGCGAGCTGCGCTTCAACAAGCCGCGCGCCAATGCGTTCGGCGTGCTGTGCTGCGCGCCGGGCATTCACGCTGCTGCCGTCGAACGGCTGCGCGAACGCGCGGTGCGGCTGTCGGCGGGTGGAGGCTGACCTTTTCCCCTCCCCCGGGGGAGGGGTGCCCGAAGGGCGGGGTGGGGTAGCACCTCCGGCCGTGCATAAAGCCTCGCTTCAGCCGTGCCGCACCGCACTTGCCCACCCCGGCTCGGCGAGCCGAGCCTGCCCCTCCCGCAAGCGGGAGGGGAGTGATTACCTCGGCTGACTATGCGCGCTTATGAGCTGCCGTCGCATGCTTGATGAACGCCCCGACATCGTCGTCAAAACCGGGATCGGCCCGAACCGGCCAGTTGGCCATGTCGTCATACATCTTCATCGTGCCGGTCCACATGGCGGGGGTGGCGACATCGGTGAATGGCTTGAGCAGTGCGAACCAGCGCTGGACGAACGCTGCTGCCGCCTCGCCCGCCGGGTCCATCGGCAGCGCCGCCTTGATCTCGTCGCCCAGCGCCTTCCATTGCGCGGCATAGGCGTCCTGGTCGAAATCCTCGCCCAGCGTGCTCATCTTCGCGCCCCATTCAGCCTGCTCTTCCGGGGTAAAATAGCGGTCGGCCACCGCTTTCCATTGGTCCTGTGACATGGTGTTACTGTCCTGTTGTTCGTGTCGGATCAGCGAGCAGAAGGTCTCGGCATCGATGGGCTCGCCGCGATCGATGCGGGACTTGACGGAAATGAGCAGCGCCTGCGCCTCGGAGATGCGCCGCGCCTGAGTTTCGAGATGATCGAGCTGCGCGGTGATGAGGCCGTTGAGGTCGATCCGCCGGTGCGCGGTCAGCCGCTGGATCTGCGCCAGCGTCAGCCCCGCCTTCTTGAGCGACAGGATGAGGTTCAGCCGCTCGAGCGCCGCGGCATCATAATGCCGCCGCCCCGAGGCGGTACGCAACGGCTCGACCAGCCCCCGCGCCTCGTAGAAGCGCAGCGCACGGGCGGTGAGTCCGGTAAGCCGGGTGACGGCGGTAATGTCGAGCGAATCGGGCATAAGCGGCTTATGCCACTTGACGTTGCGTCAGCTTCAAGCGGAATTTTGGAAGGCAGTGCAAGGCGGCTGCCGCTCGTCGCGTTGTAGCTTTTGCCCCCCCTTGATGGGGGAGGGTTGGGTGGGGGTGATCGCGCGGGATAGTGCCATCTGCTCACGATGACGCTCATCCGCGCCATCACCCTCACCGCTGCGGCTAGGCTCCTTCGTCACCAAGCCTCGCTGCCTCTCCCATCAAGGGAGAGGCGAAGGGGGCGAACCCGCCAGAACGGATCGAGAAGCTGAACCTGCCCCTCCCGCACGCGGGAGGGGGGAGAGGGGGCATTATCGTGCCAGATTAGCGTTCGAAGGCCACAGTCTCGCATGGCTGGAACGCTGGCTGCGAGACAGCCGCACACCAGTCCTGTCGAAATCCGGGCAGTCCCGCCAGATGCGCCATCAACCCAGCCCAGCCCGGCATCTCCTCGTGAAAGGTCCGGATCTGCCCGGAGGCCACCACCTCGCAGCAGATCAGGTCGGTCGTGATTTCGTCGCGCTTGAAGAAGGTGACCCTGTCGATATTGGCTAGAGGAATGTCGCACAGTCCATCCGGGGATGATCTGGCTTTCGCCTGTTGTCGCTCCCTCACCCACGCACGCATGCGCTATTGTCCAAAGTGAGCGAGATTCCGCGGACTGTCGCATTGACGACATCACCGACCCGACAATCCAGTTCCAGCTTCTTGACAGACTTCTTGCCTGAAAGACCCGTGTCATCCAGTGCCGTAACCACGAACCTGTCGTTGTTCAGTCGACTCTGCGATGGCACGATACTGACGATCTTGGCGTCCACGGTTCTCTCAGGCAGCTGTGTACAAGCCGACATGTGCAACGCACTGCACAGCCCAAGAAGTTGGATGAAGCGCATGAGACACAGGCTGCCATTCTGCGTCGGTTGAGGCAATGGCATTTGGAACATGCTGTGCGGAATGGAATGTCACCCATTTTCCGCATGACGGCGCCCGCCCGATCCGCCATGGTCGCAGCCGATGCGCGCCCTCGTCCTTCGGCGGTTGTTGACCGCGATCCCGACATTGCTGCTGGTGCTGCTCGCCTCGTTCGCGCTGATGCGCTTTGCGCCGGGCGGGCCGTTCGATGGCGAGCGCCCGCTGGCGCCCGAGACGCGCGCGGCGCTGGAGGCTGCGTACGGGCTGAACCTGCCGATGGGCGAGCAGTTTGCGCTGTTCCTGAAGCGCACGCTCACGGGCGATTTCGGGCCGAGCCTGGTCTATCGCGACTTTACCGTCACCCAGCTGATTGCCGACAGCCTGCCGGTGTCGCTGACGCTGGGCGGGCTCGCCATCGTGCTGGCGCTGGTGCTCGGGCTGGCAGCGGGGATGGTCGCGGCGCTTCGCCCCGGCGGCTGGGCGGACGAGACGCTCATGCTCGCCGCCACCATCGTCACCGCGCTTCCCAGCTTCGTCACCGGACCGCTGCTCGCGCTGATCCTCGGGCTGTGGCTGGGTCTGCTGCCGGTGGGCGGGCTGGGCGACGGGCTGCTGAGCGCGCCGCAATACTGGATCATGCCGGTGATCGCGCTCGCGCTGCCGGTCGCGGGTGCGATCGCCAAGCTGGCGCGCGCGGGACTGGCGGCGGCGCTGGCGCAGGAACATATCCGCACCGCGCGGGCGCGGGGGCTGGGCACCGGCGCGATCGTCCTCCGCCATGCATTGCGGCCCGCGCTGGTGCCGGTGGTGAGCTATCTGGGCCCGGCAGCAGCGGGGCTGCTGACTGGGGCGGTGGTGATCGAGACGGTGTTCGCGCTGCCGGGCCTGGGCCGCTATTTCGTCCAGGGCGCGCTCAACCGCGACTATCCGCTGATCATGGCGGTCATCCTGCTCTATGCCGCACTGATCATCGCGTTCAATCTCATCGCCGATCTGCTCTATGGCTGGCTCGATCCCCGGAGCCGTTCATGAGCTGGGGGGGCAAGAGCCGCATCGCCCTGCCCGCCGCGATCGTGGCGCTGATCGCGCTCGCGGCCTTGCTGCTGCCGATGCTGCTCCCCTGGAGCCATGACGCGATCGACTGGGACCATGTCCGCGCTGCTCCGGGCACCGCGGGGCACTGGCTCGGCACCGACGAGCTGGGCCGAGACCGGCTGGCGCGGCTGGCCGTCGCGACGCGGATCACGCTGGCGGTGGCCTTGGCGGCGGCGTTGGTATCGATGCTGGTCGGCATCGGGTGGGGCATGATCGCGGGCTGGGCTGGCGGGCGCACTGACGAGCTGATGATGCGGATCGTCGATGCGCTTTATGCTCTGCCGTTCATGTTCATCGTCATCGTGCTGATGGTGGTGTTCGGCCGCTCGATCCTGCTGGTATTCGTCGGCATCGGGCTGGTCGAGTGGCTGACCATGGCGCGGATCGTGCGCGGCCAGGTGATGGTGCTGCGCCACCGCCCGTTCGTGTTGGCGGCCGAGGCCAGCGGCGCGCCGGTGCGCGTGATCCTGGCGCGGCACATCCTGCCCAATATCGCGGGCGTCGCGCTCGCCTATCTGACGCTCACCCTGCCCGGCATCATCATGATCGAGAGCTTTCTATCGTTCCTGGGCCTCGGCGTGCAGGAACCGCTGACCTCGCTCGGCATCCTGGTCAAGGAGGGCGCGGACGACATGGATGTTGCGCCGATGGCGCTGCTGGTGCCCGGCGGGGTGATGGTGACGCTGCTCGTCTGCCTGACGCTGATCGGCGAGCGCCTCAGGGACCGGTTCGCATGACCCTGTACCGGCTGGACGGCATGGGCGTGACCATCGACGGGCGCGATCTGGTGCGCGGGGTGTCGCTAGAGATTGCACCGGGCGAATGCGTCGCGCTGGCGGGTGCCTCGGGATCGGGCAAGAGCCTGACCAGCCTTACCCCGTTCGGCCTTTCTGCCGGGACGATCACCGGATCGGCGCTGCTGGAGGGGCAGGAGCTGGCGGGGCTGGACGAAGCGGGCCTGCGCAAGGTGCGGCGCGTGTCGGTCGGCTTTGTCTTCCAGCAACCGCTCACCGCGCTGACCCCGCACCGCACCGCCGCGCAACACCTCACCGAAAGCGCGATGCAGGCGGGCGGCGCTCGCCCGGACCAGCGCGCACTGGTCGAGATGCTGGAAGCGGTGGGGCTGGCCGATCCGGCGGTGAAGCTCCGCCGCTATCCGCACCAGCTATCGGGCGGCTAGCGGCAGCGGCTGATGATCGCCTGCGCCATCGCGCATGGGCCCAAGCTACTGATCGCCGACGAGCCGGTGTCCGCGCTCGATGCGCATCTGCGCGCCGAGATCATGGCGCTGCTCACCAGGCTGCGGCGCGACACTGGCATGGGGCTGCTGCTGGTCAGCCATGACCTCGCCTCGCTTGAGCATCATGCCGACCGGGTGCTGGTGATGCAGGGCGGGCAGGTGGTGGAGGCAGGCGCGGCGGCCACGATCGCACGCGCACCGACCCACGACTATGCCAAGGCGCTCTGGGCTTCGACGCCGAGCCTCAAGTCCCCGTTGCCCAATGACTTGCCTGCGCCGGGCGCACCGCTCGTCGCGGCGCAGGGCCTTAGCGTGCGTTTTGCCGGGAACGGCCTGTTCGCCCGGCCCATCACCGCCGTCGATGCGGTGGACCTGGCCGTGCATCAGGGCGAGGCGGTGGCGCTGATCGGCGGCTCGGGCTCGGGCAAGTCGACCATTGGTCGCGCGATTGCCGGTCTGGGGCCGGTCAGCGCTGGCGCGATCCTGTGGAAAGGCGCGCCGCTGCCCGAGCGGCGCAGTCGCGAGCAGCGGCGGATGATCCAGCCGGTGTTCCAGGACCCGGTCGCGAGCCTCGATCCGCGCTGGCGCGTGTCCGACATCATCGCCGAGCCGCTGGTGCATCTGTGCCCCGATCTCACCAGCTGGGGTCGGGCCGGGCTGGTCAAGAAGGCGCTGCAGATGGTCGAACTCGATGGCGCGCTGGCGGATCGCATGCCGGCGGAGCTTTCGGGCGGCCAGGCGCAGCGCGTCGCCATTGCCCGCGCGCTGGTGGCAGAGCCCGAAATGCTGGTGCTCGACGAGGCGACCTCGGCGCTCGACCCGCTGGTGGCTGTGCAGATCGTCGCGCTCTTGAAGCGGCTGCAGCGCGATCAGGGCATCGCGATGCTCGTCATCACCCATGACCTCGCGCTGGCGGCGCAATTCTGCCACCGCGCCGCCGTGCTCGATGCCGGGCGGGTCGTCGAACATGGGCCGATGGCGCAGTTGATCGCCGCGCCTCAGGCACAGATGACCCAAAAGCTGGTGGCCGCAAGCTGACGCTCGCGACCACCTCCCCCTTTGCCATTCAGAGATTGCAGGTCAGAACTTGACCCCAGCCGTCACGAACACCTGACGCGGATTGCCGTAGAACGCCGTCGCGACGCCCTCGGTGCCCAGGGTCGGGATCAGGTTGCCCGCCGCGTTGCGCAGCGGCGTGCCATCGGGCGCGGTCGAGAGGAACTGATAGCCCGAGGTGATATACTGCTTGTCGAGAATGTTCTTCGCGTTGATGCCGAAGCTGAACCGATCCTCGTCATCACGCCAGATCAGCGAGGCATCCCAGAGCGCATAGCCATTCTGGTCGAGGAACGGACTGGGCGTTTCGAACTGGAAGGTCTTGCTGCGATAGCTGACCGTGGTCGATGCGGTGACATTGCCCGAGAAGGCCGGAAAGACGCCCGAGAAGGTGCCCGACATCGTCCATTTCGGCGTGTTCTGGATGCGGCGCAGATTGGCGACGTCGATGTTGCGCGCGTCGATGAAGCGCTTGTACTCGCCATCGATATAACCGAGCGTCGCGTTGAAGCTCAGGAACGAGCCCGATCCGGCAAATTCGCGCGCGAACACGGCATTGCCTTCGAACTCGATCCCCTTGAACTCGGCCTTGCCGGCATTGGTGGTGACGCCGATGAACGTGTCGTTGACGCCGTCGCCGTTCGAGTCAAAACCGGCGGAACCGGGCACCTGGACATTGGTGTAATCGGCATAGAAGCCGGTCAGCGCCAGGTTGATCGCATTGTCGGCAAAGCTGCCCTTCCAGCCCAGCTCGTAGCTGTCGACCGTTTCGGGCTCGAAGCTCAGGAAGTCGAAAATCTCCTGCTGGCTGCGCACGCCGTCGCGATTGGTATCGGGCGCAGCGGTCGAAAGGCCGCGCGGGTCGAAGCCGCCGCCCTTGAAGCCCTGCGAATATCCGGCGAAGAACAGATGGTCCTCGTTCGGCTTGAAGCTCAACGAGGCGCGCGGGTTGAAATCGGTGAAGCGCGCACGACCATTGAAGTTCGAGGTGGTGGCGAGGATCACCGGCGTGCCGCCGAATTCGGCAGAGCGGCCCAGCTTGGTCTGGCGCAGGATGGTCGAGTTGCGCTTGTCGACGGTATAGCGTCCACCCAGCGACAGCGAGAGCTGATCGGTGAAATCATAGGTGAAATCACCGAACACCGACCAGGTATCGGTGCGGACGTCGCCTGCGGTAAACGCATTGAGGTTGTTCAGCGTCGTGAACAACAGCACGTCGAACGCGGTCGAGGCCTTGGCATCGAGATAATAGAAGCCGACCAGACCCTTGAGACGATCGCCCTCGTAAAGCAGCTGGAATTCCTGGCTGATCTGCTCGTTGCGATAGACTGCGGGCACATCGACATCGATCGCGGGCAGCGCGTCGAAATCGATCGGGGTGAAGCTGTCATCCTTGCGCCAGGCGCTGATCGAACGCAGCGTCAGATTGTCGGTCAGCTCTGCCGAGATGTTCATCGCCAGGCCATAAGCCTCGATATCCTGCTGAGGATTGTTGAGGCCGGCGCGGGTGTCATAGACATCGCGCAGCACCGGGGTGCCGCTGCGAATGCCGGGGATGAGACGGTGTCCGTTGCGCGGATCGGACTTGTCGCGGGTATAGTCGCCCGAAATGCGGACCAGCACCGGCGCGCCATAGCCGCCGATTTCCAGTGTGCCGCGCCCTGCCCAGACATCGCGATTATAGTTTTCCAGCCCGCGAATGTTGAGATTGTCGCCAAAGCCGCCGCGCGACAGCCGCGCCAGGGTGCCGCCGACGCGGACGATATCGCCGAGAGGGGCCGACACGGTGACAACACCTTCGGCCTGGTCATAGGTGCCATAAGTGCCGCGCAGCTTCAGGCTGAAATCCTGGGGCAGCATCTTGGTGACATACTTGACTGCACCGCCGATGGTGTTGCGGCCATAGAGCGTGCCTTGGGGTCCGCGCAGCACCTCGATCCGCTCGACTTCATAGATATCGAGCACGGCGGCCTGCGGACGGTTGAGATACACGTCATCCAGATAGATACCGACGCCCGCCTCGAAGCCCGGAACTGGGTCCTGCTGACCCACGCCGCGAATGAAGGCGGTGAGCGTCGAGTTGGTGCCGCGCGAATTTTCCAGCGTGGTGTTCGGCGTGATCTGCGAGATGTCGGTAATGTCGAGCGCGCCCTGGTTTTCCAGGCGCTCGGCGGAAAAGGCACTGATCGCGATCGGAACGTCCTGCAGATTCTCTGCGCGGCGCCGGGCGGTGACGACGATCACGCTGCCATCATCGGCGGTGGTTGCCTCTTCTTCCTGCATGTCCTGCGCCATGGCGGTCGGGGCGAGCGCCGTCAGCGCGGCAGCGGCGACGCCGATTGTCAGCGCGGTGCGCGTGGCGGCAAAACGGGTGAACCCGAAAATGGACATGAACTTCCTCCCTGCATCCTGACCTGTCCACGGTGCACCGGTTCGTCAGCCTGACCGGTCTTGCGCGGAACGTGATTGTCCATTAGTGAAAGTTGAACCAGCTTTCAACTCTTATCGCATGGGAGGAGACAGCGAGGGCAAAATCGGCCAGAAGTGTTGCGCGTTCGCATCATGTCCGGCAGCGGGAGTGGATCATGGCGGCAAAACCATCAGCGGCGGAATCTCCGCCCGAAGCGTCGGGCGTGCAAGGTTCGCGCGCGGACAAGACGCCGCGTACCGCGCGCGGTCGCGCCACGCTGCGCAAGCTGCTCGATGCCGCTGCGATCGAGTTCGGCGAGCGCGGCTTTCACGAGGCTTCGATCAGCGGCATCACCCGGCGCGCGGGAACCGCATTGGGCAGCTTCTACACCTATTTCGATTCGAAGGACGAGATCTTCCGCGCGCTGGTGCAGGACATGTCGGCGCAGGTCGGCAAGCATGCCGCCGCCGCGATGCAGGAGGCGAGCGGCGCGCTCGACCGCGAACGCGCGGCACTGCAGGGCTTTCTCGAATTCGCGCGCGAGCACAAGGAAATCTACCGGATCATCGACGAGGCCGAATTCGTCGATTCGGACAGCTATCGCGCCCATTATCAGGTGACCGCCACCCGCATTCTCAGCCGCTTGCAGGCAGGCGCGGCGGCGGGCGAAATTCGCGGTGATGTCAGCGAATTGCACGCCTGGGCGGTGATGGGGATGAACGTGTTCCTGGGCCTGCGCTACGGCATCTGGAACGAGGACATGACCCCGGATGCGATCGCAAGCGCGGCGAACGACTTTATCACGCGCGGGTTGAAGGCGTGAGGATGACTTTCCGGGATTTCTTCGTCATTCACGCAAACGCGGGAATCCCGCCTTCTCGGTTAATTGTTCAGGCAGCGGGACCCCAGCTTTCGCGGCGGTGACGGAACAAACACACGAGCGCCAACTCAATCGCTCGCCATCAGCAGCTCGGGCAGATCGCCGCTCATCCCACGCGCCTCGTCGATGATGAACCGCCGGATCAGCCCGGTCCGGCCGACCAGCTGCATGCCGATGCGCCGCACCAGCGAGGGGGCCTTGCCCGGCAGGCCATAGAGCCGGTTGAGGATATCGGTCGCCGACGCCATCATCGCATTGTCGAGCATCCGCCATTGCTGATAGCGCTTCAATTGCGCCAGATCGCCGGGATCGAGCCCCAGCCGCGCGCCCTCGGCCAGCACATCGGCGAGCGCGGCGACATCGCGCAAGCCCAGGTTCAGCCCCTGCCCGGCGATGGGGTGGATGATATGCGCACTGTCGCCCACCAGCGCGATGCGCGGCGCGACCATGTCGCTCGCCTGGCACAGGGTCAGCGGCCAGCTGCTGCGCGGGGCGACCGGCGTGATCGCGCCCAGAAAACCGCCGCTCGCCTCGGTTAGCGCGGCCCCGAAGGCGCGGTCGGACAGCGACGCCCAGGCATCGGCCTTGCCCTCGGGCACCGTCCAGACGATCGAGGCCATTGCCTGGCCCTCGTCGTCATCGTTGAGCGGAAGGATCGCTAGCGGGCCATCGGGATAGAAGATCTCGAACGCAGTGTTCTGATGCGATTTTTCCAGAGTCACGGCAGTCACGATGCCGCGCTGGCGATAGGACCATTGGCTGAGGCCAATGCCCGCAAGATCGCGCGTCGGCGATACGCGCCCCTCTGCGCCGACCAGCAGCGACGCGGTGAACTCGCGGCCATCGGAGAGGGTGACCGTCGCCCGGTGCGCATCGACCGCGCGATGACTGACATCGGCGGCCATGATCAGGTCGATATCGGCATCGGCGCTCGCGGCCTGATAGAGCGCGGCGCGCAACAGGCTGTTGGGCAGCATGACGCCCATGCCGTCGACCCCGGCATCGAAATCGAGCGAACCCCGGCGCAGGCCATCGCTGACCGCGATCCGGTCGATCGGGCAGGCATCGCGCCACAAGCCGTCGCCCAACCCCAGATTTTGCAACATCTGCCAGCTGGTCGATGCAAGCGCCGAGGCGCGGCCATCGAAGGCGGTGTCAGCGAGTGTCTCCGGCGTGATCCGGTCGATCACCCGGACGCTGAGGCCGTGCCGTGCGACGGCGAGCGCGAGCGAAAGCCCCGCCGGTCCCGCGCCCATGATGAGGATGTCGCTGTGGTTGCCCAAGGTGATGCTGCCTGTCATGGGCGCCAATGTAGGCGGTAAGCAAGCCGCTGAACAGGGGCTAGCCGCGCGGAGCGCGCCGCAAGTCCTTGCTTGACGCGGAGTCCATGGTCTGCGCAAAATGCGCGGCATTTACCATATTGCCGGAGAATTCAAGGTTATGGCCAGCCGCGCCGCCACCAGAAACGCGCCCGACTGGCGCGACCTGATGCGTCAGAGCCTGATGCGCAGCGGCAGCCTGATCCTGGCGCTGCTGCTGTTCGCGCTTGTCGCCTTCACCACCATCGCCCTGATCACCTATCACCAGACCGATCCGTCGTTCAACACGGCCGCAGGCGGCGGCGTCGACAACTGGATGGGCGCCAGCGGCGCGTGGATCGCAGATTTCATGCTGTTCCTCGGCGGGCCGGCAAGCGCATTGCTGCTGCCGATCACGGCGGTACAGGCGCACCGTTTGTGGATCAACCAGCCGCTCGGTCACTGGCGACGTTCGGTCATCGCGACGGTTCTGAGCCTGGTGCTGCTGGCCGTTGCCGCAGCGCTGTTGTTCGGCGAATCCGCCCCCCATTTCCCGGCAGGTCCTGGCGGTCTGTTCGGCATGATGGGTGCACGCGGTATCCAGGCGCTGGCCGGGTTTCTGCCGCCTGCGGGCGCACCTTGGGCGCTTTATGGCAGTGCATCGCTGCTGGGGCTGCTGGGAGCGGCCCTGGGCTGGAAGGCGCTGGGTCTGGAGCGCGGATTGCTGCGCATGCCGCCGATCAAGGTCAGCATGCCCGAGGCGCTGTTCCGTCGTCCGATCGGCCCGGTCATTGACGAAGATGACATTGACGATCTGGACGATGCCACTGAGCCGCGTCGTCCGGCACTCGCCGCGCCGCGCAAGGAGGCCGTTCCCGACAACCGCCCGCCTCCGGAAATCACCGAGCCCTCGCTGCGTCCCGCAAAGGCGCAACTCGGCCCCAAGAGCAAGCAGGGCGATTTCTTCGGCCCCTATGAGCTGCCCTCGGTCGATCTGCTCGACCCACCGCCGTCGAGCACGGGTCCCGCTCTCGACAAGATCGCGCTGGAGCGCAACGCCCGCCTGCTCGAGACGGTGCTGAGCGATTTCAATGTGAAGGGGGAGATCACCGCGGTGCGCCCCGGCCCGGTGGTCACGCGCTACGAATTGCTGCCCGCGCCCGGTATCAAGGCCAACCGTGTCATCCAGCTCGCCGACGATATTGCACGCAACATGTCCGCCCGCTCGGCGCGCGTTGCGGCGATCCCCTGCCGCAAGGAGCTGGGCATCGAGCTGCCCAACCAGCATCGCGACGCGGTGGTGCTGCACGAGATGATCGGATCGAGCCATTTTGCCGAGAACAGCGGCCAGCTCCCCGTTATCCTGGGCAAGAATATCTCGGGCGATCCGGTCATCGCCGATCTTGCGCCGATGCCGCACCTGCTGATCGCGGGCACCACCGGATCGGGCAAGTCGGTCGGTCTCAACGCCATGATCCTCTCGCTGCTCTACCGGATGACCCCGGAAACGCTGCGCATGATCATGATCGACCCCAAGATGCTCGAGCTGTCGATCTATGACGATATTCCGCATCTGCTCTCCCCCGTCGTGACCGAGCCTGCCAAGGCGGTGCGCGCGCTCAAATGGGCGGTGGAGCAGATGGAAGAGCGCTACCGGATGATGAGCGAGCTCAAGGTGCGCAGCCTCGTCAATTTCAACGACAAGGTCCGCGTCGCCAAGGCCAAGGGCCTGCCGCTGGGCGAAGAGGTGCAGACCGGCTGGGATCCGGTCAGCGGCCAGCCGCAATATGAGAAGAAGCAGCTTGATTACGAACCCATGCCGCAGATCGTGGTGATCGTCGACGAGCTTGCCGACCTGATGATGACGGCGGGCAAGGAAGTCGAATTCCTCATCCAGCGGCTCGCGCAAAAGGCGCGTGCGGCAGGCATCCACCTGATCATGGCGACGCAGCGCCCGTCGGTCGATGTCATCACCGGCGTCATCAAGGCCAATCTGCCGACCCGCATCAGTTTCCACGTTACCAGCAAGATCGATTCGCGCACCATTCTGGGCGAACAGGGGGCTGAACAGCTGCTCGGCAAGGGCGACATGCTCTACATGTCGGGCGGCAAGCAGGTCGAGCGCGTGCATGGGCCCTTCGTCTCGGACGAGGAGGTGCGCCGGGTCGCCGATCACTGGCGCGGCCAGGGTCAGCCCGATTACATCCAGGCTGTCACCGAAGAGCCCGAGGATGGCGGCTTCGCGCTCGACGGGGCGAGCCTGGACGACAGCCCCGAAGAGCAGATGTACCGCGCCGCCTGCCAGATCGTGTTCGAAAGCCAGAAGGCTTCGACCAGCTGGCTTCAACGACAGTTGCGGATCGGCTACAACAGCGCGGCGCGCCTGGTCGAGCGGATGGAAGAAGACGGCTATATCAGCGCGCCCAACCATGTCGGTCGGCGCGAGGTGTTCCGCGACAAGGACGGCAACCCGCTCTGATTGAGGCCGCTCTGACTGGAGCCGGTCGGCCGGGCGGGATCAGTCCTGCCCGGCGATCCGGATCGGCTTGCCCAGCAGGGTCTTCACATAGAGCCGCTGGACCATGACATAGGTCACGACAGTGAGCGGCGCCGAAAGCAGAACGCCGAGAAAACCGAAGACCAGCCCGAACGCGACGACCGCGAACAGCAGCACGGCGGGCGGAACATCGACGGCCTGTTTCTGGATCATCGGCTGCAGGAAATTGCCCTGGATCTGCTGAACGATCAGGAACAGCACCACGGTCCACAGGGCGGTGGTAGGCGATACGGTACACGCTAGCAGAACCGCTGGAACGCCCGCACTCACGGGCCCTACCAGGGGGATGATGTCGAGCAGGCCGGCGATGATCGCCAGACCACCCGATGCGGGTACACCCAGCGCCCAGAGCCCTCCGCCGGTCAGCACCGCGACAACGACCGACGACACGCCCTGTCCCATCATCCAGCCGCGCAGGCCGCGCGATGCGTCGTCCAGCGCCGCGGCGACGGGTTGCTCGGCACGCTTGGGAAGAAGCAGAAGCAGTCCGCGCCGATAGACGCTCGGATCGCTGGCAATGAAAATGGCTCCGACGAAAACCAGCACGAAATTGGCCAGGGCATTGGTCGCCGTCATGGCAAAGCCGCCCAGGCGGGACGCGAGGCTGGAAAGGTCGCCACTGCCCTGCTGCACGAAGTTGCGCGCCTGTTCGCCCAGCCCGACCTCATCGAGCTGGGCTTCGACCCGATCAATCGCAGGCGGGATGCTTTGCTGGATGGTGTCGAATTCGTCCGCAATCTGCGATCCGAACAATGTGAAGGCGCCAGCGAAAACCGCCAGCAGAAGAAACACGGAAATGGCAAGCGCGGGCCCGCGCTTCATCCCCGTCAGGTCGCAGACCCGCCGAGCGATCGAGGAAAATATTGCTGCCAGAACCAGCGCGGCGAAAACGAGCAGCAGGAACTGCGTCAGTTCCATCAGCAGCCATGCAACGCCGATGATCGCGAGCACGGTGACCGTGATGCCGGCAACCCGGCCGGCCTCCAGACGGGTCATCGCATGCGGGCTGTCATGGCCCGGTGCATCGGGATCACTTGCCGACGCGCTGGACGAGGACGCGGGATCCATCATGCCCCGTTTCCGTATTTGTCAGCAAGCCTGAGCGACTTGTGCTTCAACATGGCCCAAAACAGGCTGTTAATCATCTGCACCCCCGATCCTATGCCTTGCTGCTCAATACGACAACCGACAGTTCGGGTTCCCAAGGCGTGTGGGCAAGCGATCAGATCGAAAAGCTGGAGCCGCAACCGCATCCGGATGCGGCATTGGGGTTGGTCACCTGAAATGCCGAACCGCCGAGCGATTCAACGAAATCGACAGCGCTTCCACGCACCAGATCAAGGCTGATGGCATCAACGACAAGCGCAACGCCGTCGGTTTCGGTCACGAGATCATCCGCCTCAGGTGCATCTGCCAGACCAAAGCGATACTGGAACCCGGAGCAGCCGCCTCCCTCGACCGCCAGGCGCAGGATGGCAGGCTTTTGCTGCCTGGCTGCAATCGCGGCCACGCGCTTCGCTGCGGCGGGTGTCAGGGTGATATCTGCGGCTTGGATCTCCATGCTGCCTACATAGGCGCAGCCCATCGCTTGAGCAAGCAGCGGCAAGTTTCGCCGATTAGCGACAAACAAAAAAGGGCCGGTCCGAAGACCGACCCTCTTTGCTACCAGACCCGAAGGTCCAGCGATTGGCTTACATGCCCGAACCCGGACCGTAGGTGATTTCCACGCGACGGTTCTGCAGTTCACGAACGCCATCGGCGGTCTGAACGCGGTTGCGAGTTTCACCGAACGCCTGGGTGCTGATCGCGCTGGCCGGGATGTTCCGCGAGACCAGATAGGCCTTGACGGAGTCGGCACGACGCTGGGACAGACCCACGTTATAGGTGGCTGCACCCGAACGGTCAGCGTGACCTGCCAGCATGACCGGCACCGAACCACAGCTGCCGTAAGCGGCAACGGCGTTGTCCAGAATGGTCGCAGCTTCCGGCGTGATGTTCGACTTGTCGAAGTCGAAGAACACGATGTACGGACCCTTTTCGCAAACCGGCGGCGGAGGCGGCGGCGGAGGCGGCGGGGGGGGAGGCGGCGGCGGGGGCGGCGGCGGCGGGGGAGGCGGCGGCGGGGCCGGCTCTTCACCACCGAAGTTATAGATGATGCTGCCCAGGATCGAGTGGCTGCGGAAGCGGCCATCGAAACCGCGACCATCGACGCTCAGCAGATCCATCGAGTCGCTGTTGAAGAAGCGATACTTCAGGCCAACATCCCAGCTGTCGCTGATCGGAGCGCGGACGCCCGCCAGAACCTGCCATGCAAAGCCGGTGTCCGAATCATCGATAAAGGGACCAGTTCCCGGCTGGGTCGAGCTGTTGAAGTCGACGCGTGCAACGCCGACGCCGCCACCGACAAAGCCCTGAAGGCCATCATCGGCACCAAAGTCGATCAGGCCGTTCAGCATGAACGACAGGACGTTGGCGCTGCCGACAGCGCTGAACCGGCCGACAGCGGTCGGAGCGGCACCGCGCGAGATGCCAACCTGGGTCTGCACGTCGGTCAGGTCTGCTTCACGATAGCTGACTTCCGATTCCAGACGGAACGGACCGAAGTCATAGCCGACAATGGCACCGACATCGTAACCGGTATCGGAATCAACGATCGTGGCGTTGCTCAGAGCGCCGACATCGAACTCGATGTCCTCGACGATCATGGCGCCGCCTTCCACGCCGACATACCACTGGCCGTCGCGGGCGAAGGCCGGCGTCGTCAGGGCGGTAGATGCCAACGCCAGTCCAACGACTAACTTGCGCATAGATTTTCCCCTTATAAGTAGGATTTGGAACGACAACTCGGCAACGTTACTAACGCCAAGATAGTTGCCACGCAAGCGCGGTTTTGGCCGGAGTGTTGCCGAAATGTCGCCATTTCAGGGGGTGTCGGACAAAAAATGCCGCCCATTGGCGCGCTGCAATCATGCTGTTGGCAGCACGCGGTAACACACCGAATCATAAACGCATATTGCACCGAAGATCAATCACGTAACGCCTGCCAGTCCTGCCTGGCGCAAAGCCGCGAGCACGGCCGTCAGCACCGCACGCGCCTCGACGTCAACGACGGCTCCGCCGCTCGCATCGGCTATCGCGCCAAAACCGATCCATTCGCCCGCTTCGAAAATGCGTATTTGACCCGAAGCCCGGTCAAACAGCCGCATCCCTGGCACCGACGGCGCAAATCGCCACCCTCCCTCGGCAAACACGGCGATCTGCTGCGCCTTGCCGGACCAGGGCCCCACCGGGGCATTGCCGACTATCCAAGCCTGACCCGGAGCGGGAGAAATGGCAGCCGGATTGTCTGATGCACCCTCGACCACTCCGGCGAGCAGAGCATCGATCAGCACAAGCGCCTCGTTGTGCGTGATCTCCTTCTGGGCCTGGGCGGCATAAAGCAGCGGGAGACTGAAATTGGGCGTCGATGACATGGCGAGAGCTCCTGCAGGCGGGTTGGGGTCGTTACAATGGCAAGGGCAGGACGAGCGGGACAGAAAGACCGAGCGTGCCGCACTGCGCGATCGCAGCGCGCAGCGAGTGCGTAGCCATGGCCCGCGCGGCGGCCAGTGTTACGGTATCAAGCACGATTTCAGGCACGGGGGTCTCCAGGCTTGCGGCGACAGCGCCATCCGCGAGCAGCGTGACCCGATACGCTTCCATCTCCTCGCCCAATGGCACTTCGATCAGGTCGCGCCATGCAAAACCGCTGCGACTGCGGCGGATCCAGCGAAGCACGATCGCGCCTGCGCTGTCCTGCTCGGCCCACCCGTGCACCGGCGACAGCGGCAAGGTCGCGCGCCCATGTGCAGGCAGCACCGCCAGCACTGGCGCTGAATCGCCCCTGCCCTGCGCGGAGACGCTGAAATGCGATAGCGCACCGATCCGATCGGGATCGACCAGCGCCAGCGCATCATTGACGAGGACGAAATATTCACCTGCAACATGCCCGGCCATCCGGTCTTCGGTTCCGCCGCGCCCACGCCACAATCCGCTCAGCCGGAACGTCCGGTCACCCAGCGGTTCCGCTTTTGCAAACTGGATCAGTTCCGAACCCAGCATGGCCATATTGGCTCCCCGCGAAAGCGCATCATCATCGGCATTGATCAATGCGAAGGGGTCGTCGCGAACCAGGCGCACGGTGATGCTGTTGAGGTTGTCGCGCAGCAACGCCGTTCCCGGCTGGAGCGGATCAGCGACCTGCCCAAGCGTCGCGCCGACCCGCAGGAAATCGAGCAGCGCGCCAGGCGATCCGTCTGGCTCGACCTGATAGACAGTGGCGCCCCTCCAGCCAGGCGATTCACCTGCTACCGCGATGGCAATCTGCGGATGCGCCATGGGACGGTCGAGCGGTGAAGGAAGGTTGAACAGTGCGACCATCGTAGGGCCGATCGAATCGCCCGGGGTGTTGACGCTGCGCCCGGGATCGACGGAGGCGGGCATGGCCGCCGCTGCGGCGGGCTGGCTGACCAGATCAAGGTCGATGCCCTCAGCCCCCCAGTGCCAGCGCCGGATACGCCAGCGGCCGGGCAAGCCCTCCACCGTGCAAATCCGACCTGGTTGCAGCGCATGATCGAATATGGCGGTTCGCAGGGTCAGGCGTTCCAGCCCGTCGCGCTGCAGGCGCACGAGCTGATCCGCACGGTATTGCGCCTGGGCCGCCGACAGCACGGCGGGCACATCGATCTGCTCGGCGCGACCGCTGCTGCTGCTGCCGCTCCGCCGCAGCCCCGGTTGATAATCACGCGCAGGTTCATAATAGCGCAACATCAGCGCGGCCGGCGATAACGCAGTTCGCTGGCGTTGAAAGGCGGTTCCTTCCTGCCCCTGCCTTGAAAGAAGTGCATTGCCGGGTATGGATGCGGCCGTCTCCGGCCTGCTTTCGAGCCATTCGATCCGCAGCGCCCCCTGCGCTTCGCTCAGCGCAAACGGATAGCCGCTGGCAATGGTCTGCAACGCATCTCGGCGCGAAGGACCGTCAAGGCTCCAGCCGGTAACCGCGAAATCACCCTGAAGCCCGCTCGGTGCCTCGGCAAGATCGCCGATCAGCCCGGTGAGCGCCACCTCTTCCTCCAGCCCCAGGACCTCGAAGGTGAGCGATGGGATGCGATTGCCGAACTCTTCCAGCGCCATGTCCTCGAACACCGCATAGGCAAGACCGCGATAGGCCGGGCATTGTCCCGCGCCTTCCGCCGCCGCGATCAGCGAATCGACAGGCTGATCGCCATGCCCGGTGTGCAAGCGAAACCCCGTCTCGCTGGTGAACACGCCATCGAGGCCGCGCAGCAGATTGCCTTCTGCCCAGATACGCCCGACCCCGGAAATGGGACGGGCAGACAGCGCCACCGCGAAGGATGCAGAATAGCTGTAGCGCGTCGTCCCCGGTCTGCCCTTGCCGCCGCCCTCGCGGATGCGCCGCTCCTTCAGGTCGGTCGCCCAGATCACCGTTCCGGCCAGGCGCACCCGGCCATGCACATGCGCAAACGGGCTGCCATATTGGGAACTCTGCACCGCCAGATCGGCAAGCCTCGGCCCCTCGCGATCCTTGGGACGAAACAGAACGGTCTGGTCGATGGTACGCCCCAGCAGCGCTCCCAGCGCCCCCCCCAGGGGCCCGCCGACCAGCGTGCCGACGGTGCTCAGAACCAAAGTTGCCATTATCCCTGTCCTTCCACGAGCCGCCAGCGCCGTCGCGCCGGGCACGGCATGGGCGATGGCGAGGCCACCACCCTTCCCAGCGAGACATGCGCGTGAACCAGGACGTCGCCACAATCGACCATCACATGAAATTGCTGCGGCATGGCCTCGCACAACAGGATGTCTCCAGGGGCGGGGACCGCGAACTCCTCCATCCGCTCCAGTCCGCAGGCGGAAGCCCAGCCATCGAACTGGGCCAGCGATCCGCCGCGCAGCCGATAATCGCAGGGCACGGGGGCAGGCCTGCCGATATGCCCGAGCGCGGCAACGGCAACACCGACACAGTCCAGCCCGGTGGTGGGATCGCGACCGTGCATGCGGAAGGGGCTGCCGACGAGCGCGCGCGCTGCGGCGGCCAGGCGAGATCCGTCCTTCATGTCAGAAGGCCGCAAACCGGGTGAGCAGATCATTGCCAGGCAGATGCGGTTCGCCGCGAAAGTTGACGGCGTTGCCGAAGCGGGAGGAGCAGGTGACAAGGGCCTTGTCGCAGCCTTCAACAAGCAGCGCCAGATCGCCGGGCTCAGCATGAAATGGCAGGCTGCGCTCAGGGTAAAGCGCCGCGCCGACGCTCTCGGTGACAGTGCACTGCAGCCCTGCATTGGCACCACCGATCCAGCGAAGCTTGCCCGATGCAAATTGCAGCGCCCTTGCCTCGTTGATGCCTTCGAAAATCCATCCACCCTCGTGCACCGAAGCCAGTGCTGCGACCTGCTCGAACCGCGCACGGCTGAGCCCGCATCCGGGCCCGCAGAATTCGGCGCGACAGGAAGGCGATGCGACGGGGGCGTAGTCCGCATCGAGCCGCGCCTTGATACCGCGCAATTCTGCCGTGAAACGGCGATCCTGGATCGATACGCCGCCCAGATGGCCGTGCCAGAACCAGTCGGCGCCGTCCTCTGGGCGCTCCCAGTCGATCAGTCCCATGCGGATCGCGGCCCCATCCCAGCGCCCGGCCTCCAGATCGTCCGCACGGATCAGCTGGTGGCTGAGCGCTCCGCCGACCTCCATATCGAGCGGGTCGAAGCCATCGTCCATCTCGATCGCGGAGGGCAGCATTCCGGGCGCGGCATGATAGCGAACGTGATCGATCAACAGATCGCGGTCATGGGCCACGAAGCCCAGGGCAATGCCGTCGGTCCGCTCGACATGCCAGAGCATGGCGATCGTCTCGAGCGGGCGGTCGAACCAGCGCGTCCTCATGTCGCCTCGCGGATCTCGACCAGCGGCACCGACACCGCCTCGCCCGCCGCAAAGGTCGCAGCGCTGACCGTCAGTTCATCGATCGCAAAGCGCACCGGCACGTCGAACAGAAAGCCGGCGCGCACCACGGCCCCGGCAGAGGGCGGTGCGGAAAGGCGGATGATTCCCCCAGGCAGAAGCGTCCAGCCATTGACAGGCGCGCCATCGACCGAAACGAGTACCGATCCCGAGATCGGCCGAGTAATACGCCGCTGCTGGCTGTCCGGCGGGTCGCCATAATGCTTGATCAGCGCGAATTCGGACCGGGACCCATCGCCCTCGCCAAGCGGCTGGTCGGCATGATGGGGCAGCGCATTACCCTCGGCGGAACTGTAATCCAGCGGATCGCGGAACCTGAATCCGCGCGCCGCACCGCGCCGCGCCCGGAAGAAGCGGATCAGCTCGGTGCAATCAGCCTCCGAGCGGACTCCGGGTCCGATATCGAAGCTCAGGCTCGCATCGGCCCACAGGCTGTTGCGCGTTTCATGCCCGCTGACCGACTGGAAGACCTGGGTGGCAAAGCGGCTGGTGGTCTGCGCCTCGCGCCCGATCGCCAGCGGAAACAGCACATCGTCGAAAGCCTGCATCGGATCATTACCTTCCGCCTGAATATCGAAATAGGTGAAGCCATCGCGCGCCACTTGCGGCAGCGCCCAGATCAGCGTCTCTGCCACGCCGCGCGCCTTGGCGAGATCGGCGGCATGAGCGATACTGCTCCAGGTCCCGGTCTGGTCGGGAAGCAGCACGAAGCCGCTCATGTAATGCTGCTGTGCCAGCGGATAGCCGAGCCGCTGCTGCATAAGCGCAAGCCCAGCGGCCTGTTCGGCAAAGCGCCCCTCGATCACCCAGTCATAGTCCTCGAGCTGCAGCACATCGAAGGCAGGCCATGCCCAGCCGACGGGTACATTGGCGCGCCGTGCATCAGGCGCAGCGGAATCGAGCACGGTGGGGAGATAGACGAGGATCAACGATTCCACCGGCAGCGGCGCGACCGCATCGCGCACCGCATCGACCAGCGCGAGGGTCGAATCCGCGAGCATCTGCCCCGCCTGATCGAGCATCGCCTGCTGCCCCGCGTTCATAGCCGCACGGATGCTGGGGATCGAGACACTGGCCGAGCCGAAGGCTGCCCGTGCTGCATCATCGTAAAGACAGATGCGGCCATCGGGCATGATCCACCACCAGGGCTCGCCGACCTGAAAGCGCACCAGCAATCCGGCCTCGGCCAGAATGGCAGCAAATGCGCTGCCTACCGCCTGCAGATAGGCCATAGCCTCGGAATTGGCAGGGCTGAGCACGGTCGAAGGCGGCACCCAGCCGGTCAGCGCAGGATCGCCATTTTCCGCGCGCTGCTTCCAGCTCTGGGGGCAATGCGCGTCGAACAGTTCGTAGGAGAGCGACACTATCGGGCTGAGACCCCAGCGTTTCGCCTCTTCCGCCAGGCTGCGGTGCCACGCTGCACAGGGTGGGTTGATCGCGCCACCGGTGGTTGTCGCCAGCAACTCCCCGTCGACGCGCGCCAGCGAGAGATAATGGCTCATCCCGACATAATGGTTGATCGATCCGCGATAGCCCAGACCGATGATGTTGCGTACGACCCGCGTGGGCGTGAGGTTGAAGCTGTCGTCATAAGCGGTGGCCATGGCCAAACCGTGCGCCGGAACCAGCACATCGCCGATGTCGAGCACCGCGCGCGCGCCATCGCAGGCGATATCGGTCAGTTCCACCCAGCCATTGGCGGGGGCAGACAGCGTGCCGGGGCCGGTGTCGTAACCGGGCGGCACCAGCGAGATGAACATCCGGTCGATATCCGCCGGATGTACTGGATCCGCCTCTCCGGGCAGCGCAAAGCCGCCTGACAGCGCCGAGAATGGAAGTATGACGACTGCGTCTTCGGGTGTTCCGCTCGCATAATTCCACAGCCGAACATACCAGTTGCGCGGCGCACCGGCAGCGTCGCGACCCTCGACCGTCAGCGTCGGCCCATGCACCGCGTCGAGCGGCTTGATCCCCGAAGAGCGCCAGCGAAACCGCAAGGTCGTCCGGCCATAGTCGCGGTCGGTGGCATAGCCGAGCAGCGGAGGATCGAACCGGTCCTCGCTCTCCCAGATCAGCCCAGCCAGCGCATCGCGATCGTGAAACTGCAGATCGACCCGCAAGGCATCGGGCGCGATGGTGACGACCGACGCCATCATCGGGCGCGGGAAGTTGACGGTCCAGAACCGCGGATCGAAGCGCTGTATGAAGCTGGATGCCTGGTCGCGGCGGGCATCGCAGAGCCAGAAGGCCATCGGCTCAACCCTCCATCAGCGCGCGGCGCACCGCGCGCGCGACCTGGCGGCTCGAGGCCTGCAGCGCCGCCGGGGCTGCCGATGCCGGGGCCTGGATGGCGATCGACACGCGTACGTCGCGGCCTGCGCCGCTCGCGCGCGGTTCGACCCGGCCATATCCGTGTGGGACAAACAGCTCGGGCCCGCGCTCGCCGACCAGATAGGGGCGACCCGCATTGACCGGACCACCCGTCGCACGGCCCGGCAGCCCCCGCAGTCCGCTCAGCAGCCCGCTCACCGGCGATCCATCGCCGCCCGAGCCGCCCAGCCCGCTCGCCGCCAGACCCTTTTCGATCGCCGCGGCTGCGATCTCCTCCATCACCGCCAGCGCAATCCGTTTCAGATCCTCGAATCCCAGCGAGCCGCGCCGGATCGCCGCGAGCAGTCCGCGCTCCAGCACCTGGCCCGCGCGGCCCAGCCCCTCGATCAGCGTGCTGTCGATCTGACTGCGCATGACCGCAATATCGCGGCCAAAGCCCTGCGTATCGGCGCGTACGCTGACGAGCAGTTGCTCGATCTCTTCATCCATCTCGTGTCTCCGGTCCATCGGGAAAGAGCGCGTGCAGCGCCGCCATGGCCTCGGGCGAAGGCGGCGCGGCGACCGGATCGCCGGGCACGGTCAGAGACGTTGCGAGCTCGTCGGGCGTTGCCTGCCAGAATTCCTGCGGTCGCCAACCGAGCAGCCGCGCCGCCATGCCCGCCAGCATCCGCGCAGCATCGGCAAAGGGTGCTGCGCTCATCGGCCCTGCAGAATCTGCCGGAGCAGGATTTTCAGCACCGGGGAAAGCGCGACCAGCCCCGCTTCTGCCACTGCCTCGGAAAAGTCATCGCGGTCCAGCGGGCAGGTCGCGGCGGCGCGGCAATGCCAGAGCAGCGCGACCAGTTCAGCGAGCCCGAGCCGCCCCGCTGCCGCGCGCTCGACCAGATCGAACAAGGGCCCGATCTCCTGCTCGGCAGTGACCAGCGCGGCAAAGCTCGGGCGCAGCACGACGTCGTGCCCGGCCAGCGCCAGCATCGCCTCGCCGCGCACCGGGTTGGCCCTGGTCCCGCCGCTCACAGGCTCACCACCGCGCCCGAGCTTTCGAGCGCCAGCGTGTAATTGCGCTCGCCATTGAAATCGCCGGCATATTCGAGCCGCGCGACGAGGAAGCGCCCGCGCATCCGAGCGCCGCTCTCGAAGCTCAGTTCGTAATCGTCGAGCGTGCCGTTCATCGCGTTCACCCGGATGGCATTTTCCGCATCGGAGCCGAGAAACAGCCCGGCGGCGGAAACCGAAACCGAGCGCACACCCGCGCCCGAAAGCAGCTCGCGCCAGCCGCCGCTGCCCTTGTGCGTGATCACCACGGGCTCGCCATTGATCGCCATCTGCGTCGTGCGCAGGCCCGCAACGGTGCGATAGGCAGGCGGGCTCGCGCCATCGCCGATCTTGAGCAGGAAGGCGCTGCCTTTTTCTGCGGTCATTTCTGTCTCCTTTCGTCAGAGGGCCAGCAGCCGCGCCCGATAGTCGAGCGCGATGAGCCAGAGTTCGCCAATCCGCACGGTGCGGCTGCGCAGGGGGTGGAGGCTGACCAGCCGATAGCCAGGGCCGGTCCGCGGCAGCGTCATGAGCCGCGCGTCGAACGCCTTGGCGATGGCGGATGCAGGACCGGCGTCCTGCGACCCCTCGCGGATCGAGAATGCCAGCCGCACCTCGCGCCCGGCCGTATCCTTGGTCCCCCAGTCGGTCGCCAGCACATCGTCGAGCAGCACATAAGGCGCAGCGATGCGTGAGGGCGCGCGGTGGAACACACCGTTGACCTGCGCCATCAGTGCGGCATCGCTCACCAGCCAGTCGATCGCGGCAAGCGCAAAATCCTGTTCCGGGCTCATTTCAGCAATCTCCCCAGCCAGCGCAGACCTGCATCCAGCAGCCGGCGGCGCAGCAGCCCGCGCCCGGATAGCCGCACGCGGCCTCGCTCGCGCACAACCTTGAAATCGGGCCACTGGATTTTGACCTGGTCGCACAGGCGCTCCGCTATCAGCTCGACCCGCCGCTCGCCGATCAGGCGCGCGCGCCGCAGCAGCACCGTGCCGAAAGATCGCATCACAGCCGCACCCTGCGCCAAGGCCGCCAGAGTGCGCCGATCATCGCGGGCGGGGTGACATCGCCATTGTCGCGCGCCAGGTGGACATGCGCCGCCAGCCGGACGATCCCCTGGCGCAGGGGCTCGGGCAGGTCGCTCCAGCTTGCCGCCATCCCGGCGAGATACCGCAATTCGATACGGCTCGCCGATCCGGGATGCAGCACGCGCACCCTGCCCTGGCCATCGCGCGACAGGTCGATCGCATAGGCATCGCTGGCCAGGGCGAAGGACGCACCATCCGCTGCGATCCCCTGCACCCCGGTGATCGCCGTCACAGGCGCGGCCGCCAGCACCTGCCAGTCGCGCGCCACGCCCAGCGTCTCGCGATGCAGGCGGATCAGCAGCGACTGGCCGATAAACTGTTCGCACAGGGTGGCGGCGCTGCGCAGATGGCCGATCAGCACCGCGTCGTCATCGTCACGGGTGATGTGGAGAAACGCCTGTGCCTCGGCCAGCGCGAGCGGGGCGAGCGCTGCCGGCTCGCTAGTCACCATCGCCATCAGCGTGGCTCCACCCGCACGGAGATCGAGCGCTCGTCGATCTCGCCATTGGAGAGCGTCACGCGGTTGGTCAGCGCATGGATTGCCCCTGCCTTCCCTCCGCTGACGGTGACCGTGGCGCTGCGGCCATCGTGGCCATCGGCGATCATGACCAGCCCTCCCGGGACGACCGGATCTACCGACCAGCTGCTGGCGACGATCAAATTGTCCCCGAGATAAGCCGCGCCCCAATCGACACGGCAATCGATCCGGCTGTCCGGATCCTTGACGAACAGGCTCATGAGCTGCTCCTGAAAGAGGGAATGGTGGATCAGGGGCGGCGCGGCGCAATTGCCTTTGCACCAACCCCGGGCCGTGAAGTGAGAAAGGGGCGGACCATCAGCGGCACCGGCCCGGTGCGGCTGGCAACCAGGCGGCGAGCGCTGCCAGAGGCGCCCGGCAGGTCGCCCGGACAGTCACCCCGCAGCATCTTGATCGTCCTGAGGCTGCACGGTCAGTTGCCTGGCCAGGGCCGCGATGAGGAAAAGGCTGAGCTGGTCGCTGCGGATGCCATAACGCTCCTCGGCCGCCTCGCCCTCTCCCCAGCGGTCCTGACAGCACCAGCCATAGCGCCGCCAGTCCAGCCCATGGCTCTCCATGATGGCAAAGGCGGCCTGCGCACGCACGCCGAAATGCCGCCGCGCCTCATCCGCGCCCTTGGCAGCGATGGCATGGTGCCACTGGAAGAAGCCGAGCTCCGCAATGATGTCGAGCGCGGCCCGGCATTCGGCCGCGCTCATTGCGCCTTGCCAGGATTTGTCGCGCGCATCCGAGGTGCTGATGGTGCCGGAAGCGGCATGAATATCGGACCAGCGAAGATCGGGCCTGCCCAAGAGAACCATATTGTCCGCGCCCGGAGACAGGCCAGGCAAGGCATATCCGCTATAGCTGGCCAGCGCGATCAGGGTGTTACTGTTGGGCTGTCCGCCATAAGCCGAAAGCCCCAGCGCACCGGCAACACCCGAAGGATCGACGACCGAGCTCACGCCCGGCGCGCTGTTCCAGTAACTGGGGTGATGGAAATGGGCGTCGCCCAGCAGCAGTTGCATCCCTGCCTTGCTGTAGACCGGGCCGCCGAACTGCAGCGAATAGCCCGCCATGCTGCCCCCGCGCACCTCCAGCCGGGCATAGGACGCAGGGCTGCCGATGCCCAGGCTGGCATTGTTGGCTACCCAATTGCCCGCGGCGTCGCGCGGCAGATAATCATGGCCGTGATCCGCCGGCGCATAGGATCCGGCAGGCTGCTTCGTGGCCAGCGCCTCGGCCAGCCCGTCAACCTGATCGATGGCATGAGCATGGTCGGATCGGGCCTCGCGCCCGGCAAACCAGTCTGCCGCGACCGTCAACGTGACCGTCTTAAGCCCAGTGGTGAAATCG
>CAXRCQ010000005.1:0-10492 GCA_964228845.1 Blastomonas sp. | reverse complement strand
AGCTCGGGAAGCTCGGTTCGGATCACCACTACGTCATCGGGCTGCAGGATCTGACTGGCCAGATTGTGGCGAAGATAGCGGCCCTCGCGCTTGATCGCGGTCACGTGAATTTTCGCGCGCTTGGCGATCGGTGTTTCGCCCAGGGTCGTGCCGCGCAAAGTCGATGCGTTGCGGATCGTCAGTTCGGTCAGGAACAGTTCGTCATTGCTGGCTCCGGCTGGGCCGTTCTCGTCGCGCGGCAGCAGCCAGCTGCTGAACGTTGCCAGCATGATCATGCCCGCGACGCCCGCGATCAGGCCATAAGGCGTGATCGAGAATATGCCGAAGGCGGGCAGCCCGTTGGACCTAGCGACCGAATCGACGATAAGATTGGTCGATGTACCGATCAGCGTGGTCGTACCGCCCAGGATGCAGACAAAGCTCAAGGGGATGAGCAACTTCTTGGCCGAATAGCCAGTCGCCTGGGCGAGGCGCAGGATGATCGGGATCATCACGACCACCACCGGTGTGTTGTTCATGAAGGCCGAGGCTACATAGACCCCGACGAACATCTCCGCGACCGCAAGGCGAGGGTGACGCGCGGCGCGGTTGATGATCGCGCCTGCAATCGCGTCGATCGTGCCGGTGCGCAGCAGCGCGCCGGAAAGGATGAACATCGCCCCGATGGTGATCGGCGCGCTGTTCGAGAAGACCGAGAAGAGCTGTTTGGAATCGATGATGCCGAGGAACAGGAAGGCACAGGCCCCGAGTATCGCGACCACTGCTGCTGGGAACCGCTCCATGACGAAGCCGATAAACATCAACCCCAGTATCGCGAGGCCAATCGGTGCCTGCCACGTTTCAATAAACAGCCTGATGTCGTCCATAGGCTGCTGGCCCCCCCATTTTGCCGCGCAAGATGTCGCGCAATGACGGACTATCCCTTAGCCGCTCTTCAGTTCCGCCGTAAGCCGCAAACTCGCACGCCAGAACAGGAAGGCGGGGATCAGGCCAAGCCAGGCTGCGCCATACAGCACCCAGCGCACACTGTCCTCGCCCGCATAAGGCTGGAAAGCGTCCGACATCATGCCGAAGAACAGCGGGCCCAGTCCAAGGCCGATGAGGTTTTGCGAGAACAGCATCACCGAGGCCGCAACCGCGCGCACCTCTGGCCGGACCAGCCCTTGCACACAGGCATAGACCGGGCCGTAATACATGATGTTCATCGCGGTCGGCAGCACCAGCAGCGCCAGCGCCACACGCCAGTCGCTCGCGGAATAGGCGAGGAACAGGATCGGCGCGGCCAGCGCGATGGCGAGGGCAGGGCCGGTGAGCAGATGCTTGCGGTCGCGCTTGCCGAAATGGTCGGCCAGCTTGCCGCCGCCCCAGGTGCCGATCATGCTCGAAACGCCCAGCGTCACGCCGAGATACAGCCCGGTTTCACCCGGGCTCAGGCCGAAATTGCGGATGAACAGCACCGCAACCCAAACCCCCTTGCCATAGGAGAGGAAGGCGATCAGCCCGCCTGCCAGGCACAGGAAGACGAAGCACCGCGAAGTCGCCAGCTCCTTCAGCGCTTCCCTGACCGGGATCTGCACCTTGGCGGCGGGCATCGCGGCGCCCTTGAGCATCCCGGCGCGGCGCGGTTCCTTCATCAGGAATGGCACCAGCAGCGCGAGCAGCACACCGGGCATGCCCACCACATAGAAGGCAGTGCGCCAGCCATAGGCATCGGCAAGCCCGCCACCGATGACCATGCCGAGCAGCGACCCGATCGGGATGCCGAGGCCATAAAAGGCGATTGCGGACGAGCGCTTGTCGGCAGGCACGCTATCGGTAATCAGCGAATGCGCCGCCGGGGTACAGCCCGCTTCGCCGACACCCACGCCGACACGCGCGAGCAGCAATTGCGGAAAGGTCCGCGCCGCGCCGCAGGCCATGGTCATCGCCGACCAGATCGCCACCGACCAGGCGATCAGCGAGACCCGGTTGGTGGTGCTGCGATCGGCATAGCGCGCGATGGGGATGCCCAGCAGCGTGTAGAACAGCGCAAAGGCAAGGCCCGTCATCAGGCCGAGCTGGGTATCGGATAGCTGGAAATCGCGCTTGATCGGTTCGGCCAGGATCGAGACGATCTGCCGGTCGAGAAAGTTGAAGATATAGATGACCATCAGTGTCCACAGCATCACGCGCGGACTGGATGCGCCGTGGACAGGCGCAGGGGCAGGGGGCGTGTGGGCGGCCATGGTCGGCGGCACACCGGCATCGGCTGCCGGGTTGCGGGTGACGGTCATGCACTCTCCTGTCGCGCCGCCTTCTTGCCCTCAGGGGTCAGCGGTCGCTTGTGAAAGCCATGCTAGCCATTTGCCGCCGCGAGGCAATCACCCTGCGACAAAATGTGACGTAAACGTCAACTGCCGCTACGGCACAGGTGGTTCAGCTATAAAGGAAAAGCGCGTTCAACCGCATTGCGCGCGGTGGAGCAGCTTCTGGTCGGCCAGCACCAGCGCCACCATCGCCTCGACGACCGGCGTGCCGCGAATGCCGACGCACGGGTCGTGGCGGCCTTTCGTCACGATCACGCTCGCCTCGCCCTCGCGGGTGATCGTCTCGACCGGGGTGAGGATCGAACTGGTCGGCTTGAACGCGACGCGCACCACCACCGGCTGTCCGGTCGAAATGCCGCCCGCGATGCCGCCGGCATGGTTGGCGAGGAATTCGGGGCTGCCGTCCGCGCCGGGGCGCATCGGGTCGGCATTGGTCTCACCGCTCAGCCGCGAGGCACCAAAGCCGTCGCCGATCTCGACGCCCTTGAGCGCGTTGATCGACATGCAGGCTGCAGCGAGCTCGCTGTCGAGCTTGGCATAAAGCGGTGCGCCCCAGCCTGCGGGGACGCCGGTGGCGACGCATTCGACGACCGCGCCCAGCGAACTGCCCGATTTGCGCGCGGCATCGACCTTCGCCTCCCAGCGCTTTGCCGCTTCCGGGTCGGGGCAGAAGAACGGATTGCGCGCAATCTCCGCCGCATCGAAACGGGCAGGTTCGATCGCATCGCCGCCCAGTTCACAGACATAGGCGGTCAGGGTCACTTCGGGGATGACCAGCCGCGCCACGGCACCCGCGGCGACGCGGGCCGCCGTCTCGCGCGCGCTCGACCGGCCACCGCCGCGATAATCGCGAAAGCCGTATTTGGCGTCATAGGCATAATCGGCATGGCCCGGGCGATAGGCCTTGGCGACCTCGCTATAATCCTTGGACCGCTGGTCGACATTCTCGATCATCAGCGAGATCGGCGTCCCGGTGGTGCGCCCCTCGAACACGCCCGATAGGATGCGCACCGCATCGGGCTCCTGCCGCTGCGTCGTGAAGCGCGAGGTGCCGGGGCGGCGCGCGTCGAGGAACGGCTGGATGTCGGCTTCGCTGAGCGCCAGTCCCGGAGGGCAGCCGTCCACGACTGCGCCGAGGGCAGGGCCATGGCTTTCGCCCCAGGTGGTGAATCGGAAAACGCGGCCAAAGGTGTTGAAGCTCATGCGGCTGTCCCGTCAGGCATAAAGGAATCGCGCGCGCTTTGCGGCATTGCGCGCGCGCTGTCCAGAGCAGGGCGGAAGGTCAGGCGGCGCGGGAGGAGGGGAGGGTCTGGTCACCCCGACCGGCAATGAGCCCTGCGACCGAGATATCCTCGTCGATCTCGTCCCAATGCAGGCCGCGCGGGGACAGGGTGACCGCCGCACGCTGTTCCGGTGTCGCATCCAGCAGGCGCGGGAACCAGACCAGAGGCACGCCGAGTGTGCGCCCGTCCGAAAGATTCACCCAAAGGGTGTCGTCATCGCAATGCGCCGAGGTCGGGCTAACCGAAATATCCATGCCAGGCCCTTTCCAATGCGCTGCGATTGGCGCGGACAATCATCATGGCCATGGCCAGGTCGCGCCGGTTCAGGCCGTGATTATAGGCCACCGATACTTCATCACCAAGCCAGAACTTGGCCTCGCCATCGCCGTTGGTAACGTGAATATGGCATGGCTCGAGTGGACTGCCCTCGTCCGAATAGAAGAAGAGCCGAAAGCCGCGTTCGCGCAGGACCGTCGGCACGGCGCATCAATCCAGCGCGATGTCCGGTGCGTCTTCCTGCTTCATTCCGACGACATGATAGCCCGAATCGACATGATGCGTCTCGCCGGTCACGCCCGAGGACAGGTCGGAGCACAGGTACAGACCTGCGCCCCCCACGTCCTCGATGGTCACGTTGCGGCGCAGGGGGGCGTTATACTCGTTCCATTTGAGGATATAGCGGAAGTCACCGATGCCGCTTGCTGCCAGCGTCTTGATCGGCCCAGCCGAGATCGCGTTGACGCGGATATTCTCGCGGCCGAGATCGTTGGCGAGATATTTGACGCTGGTTTCGAGTGCGGCCTTGGCAACGCCCATCACGTTGTAATGCGGGATCACCTTCTCGGCGCCATAATAGCTCAAGGTCACGATCGAGCCACCGTTCGGCATCATCGCGCGCGCCCTTTTCGCAACCGCGACAAGCGAATAGGCCGAGATGTTCATGGTCATCAGGAAGTTGTCGAGACTGGTATCCACATACAGGCCGCGCAGCTCGTTCTTGTCCGAAAAGCCGATGGCATGGACGACGAAATCGATCGTCGGCCAGCGCGCTGCCAGCGTCTCGAAGGCGCGATCGAGCGCATCCATGTCCGACACGTCGCAATCGAAGGTGAAGTCGCTGCCGAGCGCGGCCGCGAGCGGAATGACGCGCTTGCCCAAAGCCTCGCCCTGATAGCTGAACGCCAGTTCCGCGCCATGCTCGGCGAGCTTCTGCGCAATGCCCCAGGCAAGCGACTTGTTGTTGGCAAGCCCCATGATGAGGCCGCGTTTGCCCTTCATCAGTCCGTCCATGTCGTAATCCTTCAGTTCTTGTCCGTTTTCTGCGGCAGACCGCCGCGCGCCCGCGCGATGGCGGCGTTTAGTTCGGCCCCGATTACCATAGCAAGCCCGATGAGAAAGAAGAAAATGAGGCTGACCATCACGCCCGCAAGGCTGCCATAGGTCAGGTCATAATCGGCAAACGTGCCCAGGAACCGGGGGAGGATGGCGAGGCACAGCATCCACCAGACAGCGATGAAGACAGGTCCGGGCCACATGGGATGACCCGCCTCGCGATAGCGCAAAGGGGTAAGCGTTCCATAGACCAGATACAGCATCAGCAGCAGCACGGCGAAGGTGAATAGCTGGCTGAGCACGACGAGCGCGAGTGGTTCTCCCGGGAAATACAGGCTGTTGGCGATGACTTCGGCGGCACCGGCGAGCACCACCTGCACGCTCAGCGCGAGCATCGTCGCCAGAACCGCAAGGATGATCAGCGCCATCGATCCCAGCCGCAATTTCCAGAAGGGCTTGTTGCTCTCGGTACCATAAGCGCGGCGGATCACGGCGCGGATCGATTCGATCAGGCTCGCGGTGGTCCACAACCCGACCAGCACGGCGAGCCAGAGCAGTGCCCCGCTGCGTGCCGTCATCGCCGCCTCCATCGGTGCTGCGAGCACCGAGGCGACGCTGGGCGGAACGGCAGCGAGAAAGCCCTGCACCGCTTGCGCGCCATATTCGCTGCGTCCGAACACGCCGCCCAGCGCCGCTGCGACGATGAAGAAAGGAAAGACGCTCAGCAGCGCGAGATAGGCGAAATTGCCCGCGACCACCCCGCCATGCGTCATGACGTTACCAGCCACCTCGATCACGATCGCGCGCGATGTCGCGAGCAGTTGCTTGCGCTTTTCGGGCCGGGTCAGATCGGTAATCGCCATGCCGTCGTGCGGGGCTCAGCCCGTCAGCCCGGCACGCGGATCATAGTCGGCATTCCATCCCTCGATGAACTGGGCCAGCGCCGCATCGCCGCCTTCGGGCAGGCGGATCTGCAGCTCGATGATCTGGTCGCCGCGCACCCCGTTCTTGCCGTGAAAGCCCTTGCCCTTGAGGCGCATCTGCTGGCCCGACTGGCTGCCCGGCTTGATCTTCATCATCACCGCGCCATCGACGGTGGGCACGCGCACCTCGCCGCCCGCGACCGCCTCCTTGAGCGTGATCGGCAGGTCGAGCCGCACATTGTCGCCGTCGCGGCGGAAGAAGCGGTGCGGGCGTACCTCGATGGTCACGATGCCGTCGCCGGGGCCGCCGGGGCCGGGCTGACCCTTGCCCGACAGGCGCATGTTGGTGCCGGTCTCGACGCCGTTGGGAAGCTTGAGGTCGATCGTCTTGCCATCCGCGAGCGTGATCCGCTGCGGCTTCAAAGTGGCGGCATCAGTGAAGTCCACCGCCATCTTGTACGCGACATTGGCACCCTTGGGCGCGTTCTGTCGGGCACCGGCATAGGGGCCGGAACTGCTGCCCCGCGCCCCGCCGCCAAAGCCGCCGAACAGCCCGTCGAAGATATCGGCAAAGTCGATGCCGTCATTGCCGAAGCCAGAAAAGCCCGCATTGTCGCTCGACCGGCTCTGCTGGCGGAAGCCGCCCCCGCCGAAGCCGAAGGGTGCGGCCGGGTTGCCGTCGATATCGATCTCGCCGCGGTCGAACCGCGCGCGCTTGTCCTTGTCTGACAGCAGGTCATAGGCGCGGGTGACTTCGGAAAAGCGCGCGGCTGCGGCCGGATTGTCCTTGTTGTAATCCGGGTGCAGCTCCTTCGCGAGCTTGCGGTACGCGCTCTTGATGTCCTTCTCGCTCGCGCCCTTGGACACGCCGAGAATTGCATAGGGATCAGCCATGAATGTGGTCGCCATTGTTGGTCAGGTTATCCATTGTTGCCGATTTACAACAATATCTGGGGTAGGGGCAGGGCATTTTTCAAGCCGGGATGCGGCGGTCGGAGGGGCCGCGCCATAAAATCATCCGAAGCACGATGTAAAGCGCGAGGCCAAATGGTCCTGCGGCAAAGGTGAAGAACAGGATCGGTGCCTGGATCAGCCTGCCTTTCAGCGTGCTGAGCCCATGCGCATCGGCGTTGCGCGCGATCCACAGCCCGACGAACAGGTCGAAGGTGAGGTAATGCACCCATCCGATGGTCACCCCGGCATCGCTGGCAAAGATGCTGCGCACGCCCTCGATCGTCGAGAAATCCGCACCGCCGTCGGTCGGCACGATTCCGGTCAGCACCAGGGTGAGGCCGGCCGCATAGCCCAGCGCGAGCAGGAACACGGGTCCGAAGAACAGCGAGTGCATCACGATATCGCGTCGGGGCCCGAGGATCAGCACAGCCCAGCCAATCATCGCGAAAAGGTTGGCGATCCCGAAAATCTGCTCCCACATCGGCGCGCGCTCCCTTCAGCAAAAACCTGTTCAACGCGCGGCCCATGCGCCATAAACCGCGCCGACGGACTCACCAGTGTCTTATATGGCTAAGGCAGTCAAGCGAGCCCGTGACCGACAAGACAGGATGGACATGGCCGACGACCCCTTTGCGCTGTTCGATGACTGGTACATCAAGGCGCGCGAGACCGAGATCAACGACAGCAACGCGATGGCGCTCGCGACCGCCGATGCCGAAGGACATCCCTCGGTCCGCATGGTGCTGCTCAAGGGGCACGGCCCCGACGGATTCATCTTCTACACCAATTACGAAGGCCGCAAGGGCGGCGAGCTGCTCGCCAATCCACATGCCGCCTTGCTGTTCCACTGGAAGTCGCTGCGCCGCCAGATCCGCATCGAGGGGCCGGTGACGCCGGTCGACGATGCCACCGCCGATGCCTATTTCGCCACCCGGTCGCGCGATTCGCAGCTCGGGGCCTGGGCCTCGGACCAGTCGCGTCCGCTGCCCGAGCGCGCCATATTCGAACAGCGCTTTGCCGAAGTGGAAAAGCTGTTCGCCGACAAGCCCGTGCCTCGCCCGCCGCATTGGTCTGGCTTCCGTGTCGCCCCGCAGAAGATCGAGTTCTGGGAGGATCGCGACCATCGGCTGCACCACCGCCGCGTGTTCACTCGCACCGCGAGCGGTTGGGACGAAGGCCTGCTTTACCCGTAAGGACGTTTGCAATGACCGACCTGCCCGACACCGTTTCCTATTGCCATATCGACGCCTTTGCCGACCGTCCGTTCACCGGCAACCAGGCGGCGGTAATGCCGCTGGCCGCATGGCCCAAAGATGCGGTGCTGCAGGCGATCGGCGAGGAAAACAATTTTGCCGAGACCGCCTTCATCGTGCCGATCGACAGCGACGAGGCGGATTACGAGCTGCGCTGGTTCACGCCTGCGGTCGAGATCGCGATGTGCGGCCATGCAACGCTCGCCTCGGGCCATTATGTGTTCGAACAGGGCTTTGACGGCGATACCGTGCGGTTCCTGACGCGCAAGGCCGGGGTGCTGAGCGTCAGCCGCGATGGCGAGATGCTCTCTCTCTCGCTGCCGGCGCTGCCGCCCGAACCTGCGCCGCTGCCCGACTGGACCAGCCTGCTGGGCGGTCTGCCCAGCGAATATCATGTCCATCCCGGTCGGTATAACGTGCTGCTGTTCGATCATGCCGACGACGTGCTGGCACTTTCGCCCGATTTCAAGGCGCTGGCCGCAATGGGCGATCACCAGTTCATCTGCACCGCGCCGGGCAAGGATAGCGATGTGCTCAGCCGGGTGTTCGTTCCCGGTGTCGGCGTCGACGAGGACAGCGTCACCGGATCGTCGCACGCGGTGCTGACTCCGTTCTGGGCGGCGCGGCTGGGGCGCAACAGCTTCACCGCGTTCCAGGCGAGCCAGCGCGGAGGGCTGCTCCGCTGCACGCTCGAGGGCGACCGCGCGGTGCTGGCCGGTCAGTGCTTCACCGTGGTGACGGGGACGTTCCGGGTGCGGTGATTTTGCAATTTCCCCTCCCGCTCGCGGGAGGGGCAGGTGCGGCTTGCCGGGCCGGGGTGGGCCAGTTCAGTCGCGGCCTCGCTCCCACCCCGCCCTTCGGGCACCCCTCCCGCGAGCGGGAGGGGAGAGGGCATCATCCCTCTTTGGCCTTGCTCGCGGCCTCCAGCGCGTCCCAGCTGCCCCAGTCGATCGCACGGCCAGGATAGGCGACGCTGCGCAGCGGCCAGTCCTTCGCGATCCATTGCTGCACCCAGGCATAGAGCTTGGCATCGAACCCGGCATCATATTCGGCCTTGGTCACCCAGAGCGTGACCATCGCGTCATAACCGGGCACCGGGCTGGGATAGACATAGACGCAGCCGCGCTCGCGTTTGCCGTCGGGGGTGAGCACCGCATAGGCGAAGGACTCGCGGCGCTGGAACCGGCCCTGTTCGGTGAGCATGTCCTTCATCGCATCGGCATCGCTGATCCCCGGGTGCGGCCAGCCGGTCGAGCGGGTGAAGGTCTTCTGCAGATGCTCGATCGACGACATGTACGCGTCGAAATCGATCCTGACGAGATCGGGGCCCAGCGGGACGAGCTTGAAGCCCGGCCCCTCGACCAGCGTCGGAACCTGGAACTCCGCCGGAACGAAGGGCGCGGCAGCGGACGTTTGCGTGGCTGTATAGCTAGACCCATCCTGCGCCAGGGCAGGCGTGGCAAATAGCAGCGGCACGGAAGCAGCAAGTCGGAACAGGCGCATCGGCATCCCCCGGAGAATCAGCGCCGATCAATCTGCCAGAAGCTTCGATCCCGGCCTAGTCCCTCGGGAAAAGCGCCAGGATTCGCCCAAGCTGCTCCTTCACCGGGTCGAGCACATCGTCCTGTGTCTTGCCCAGCCGCACGACGGTGAGCCGCTGGCTGGGGCTCACGATGACGAACTGTCCCAGATGCCCTTGCGCGGCGAACAGGTCGCCTGGCAGCAGATCGGGATAAAGCACCTTTTTCATGCCCGCCGGACGCGGCTTGTTGAGCCAGATATGTCCGCCATAGGCGGGATCGTTGGGCGAGCTGGTCAGCATGAAATCGACCCAGCCGCGGGTGAGGAACTGGTTGCCCTCAATCGAGCCCTTGTTGCGCAGGAACTCGCCGAATTTCGCCCAGTCGCGCGCATTGGCCTGGATGATCGATCCGCCGATCAACGTGCCCGAGGCGTCGAACTCCGGGACCATCGAGGTCATACCGAGCGGTTCGATCAGCCGCCCTCGCATATAGTCGAGCATCGCGCGGCGGCGCACATTGGGGTTCTTGCTGTCGGTCAGCTGGCGGGTGATGATGTCGCTAAGGATCACGCTGGTATTGGTGGAATATTCGAATTTCGACCCCGGTTCGGCCTCGAGCGGCTGGCTTTCGGCATAGCGGACCATGTCGTCGCGCCCGTCGAGGAACAGCATCCGCACCTCGTCCGATTCATAGGGCGGATCGCCCGCCTCGGTATGCTGCAGGCCGGAGGACATGTGGAGCAGATGCCTCAGCGTGATCGCGCCGCGCGGATCGCCGGGGCGCTGCCAGTCAGGCACCGGGGCAGGGGCATCGAGCGCGAGCCGCCCGTCCGCGACCATCAGCCCGACCAGCACCGCGGTCACGCTCTTGGCCATCGACCAGCTGATGAACCGGGTGTCGCGATCATAACCCGGCGCA
>CAXRCQ010000004.1:0-2561 GCA_964228845.1 Blastomonas sp. | reverse complement strand
CACGGCATCACGCCGACCACGATCAAGCGCAATATCGGTGACATCATCGCGCATGTCGCGAGCAAGGACGGCGTACTGGTCGATACCGGCGTCGACGACCGCCCGCACATGGTCGGCCACAATCTGCGCGCCTATATCGAGGACCTCGAAAAGAAGATGCGCGCCGCCGCCGCCGATCTGGAATTCGAGGAAGCCGGACGCCTGCGCGACGAGATCCGCAAGCTGGAAGCGGAAGAGCTGGGGCTGCCGGTAGAACAGCGCGTCGCCGCGCCCAGGGGACGGGCGACCGAGGGCAAGCCGGGGACTAGGAAAATGCGCTACGGGAAGACGCAGCGGAAGTTTTGAGGGATTAGTCTCGCCCGATTATCAGCGAATCTTCGTCCGATAAGGCATAAGCTTGGCGTTACGGAGAAACACCGATGACCAAGCCTGACGACGGATCAATTGACAAAAACCCGCCTGTCCTTTATAGAGGACAGAAGTTCAGCGTTACGCAGACCGAACAGTTTACAGCATGGCTCAAGGCGTTGCGCGATCTGGAAGGGCGGGCGAGAATTCTGAAGCGGCTCCGCAGGCTGGCCGACGGGTATTTCGGCGACTGCAAGGCCGTGGGTGACGGCGTGTCGGAGCTCCGCATGTTCTTCGGCCCCGGTTACCGCGCATATTTCACGATGGTGGGCGACACGGTGGTGTTGCTATTGGTCGGCGGAGACAAGGACAGCCAGCCGCGCGATATTGCACTGGCTCATAAGCTCGCGAAAGAGGTTCGCAGTGATGGTGGAGACTAGGACGTTTGATCCCGCAGAATTTCTGGCCAGCGAAGACGATGTTGTCCGCTATCTCAACGTCTGGATGGAAGATGGTACCCCACAGGAAATTGCCCGGGCGCTGGGGGATGTGGCGCGATCCAAGGGCATGACCGAGATCGCCAAGCGCACCGGTTTGGGAAGGCAGGCGTTGTACAATGCGCTGTCAGAGAACGGCAATCCGACGCTCGAAACGCTGATGGCCGTGCTGTCCGCGTTGGGGTTGCGCCTCTCGGTGACGCGCGACGCCGCCTGACCCCATTCGGTCGCCTCTTGCCATCGCCGCCGAAACGCGGCACGCATCGTTTCAGCGGGTCGCACCGTGGCCCCGTGCATTCTCGCGGGGCAAGACTGATCGGACGTCCTGCATGGTTTCTTCGCTTTTCACCCGTGTTGTCGTCGCGGCTGCGGCGCTTGGCGCGCTCGCTGGTCCCGCCCATGCGCAGAGCATGTCGGACAAGGACGGCTATGATGTGCTCCTGAGCTGCGCCGCATTCTTTTCGGCAGCAGCGGCGGTGACCGAGAGCGACAAGAAGACCAGCGATGAGGCGACCGAACTGGCGACCGCGTTCATGACCGGGGCGGTGCTGCTGGCACCGGGTGGCAATAGCGATGCGGCCGAAAAGGCGCTCGAAGAGCAAGCGCAGATATTTGCGGTGGCCATGGTCGCAGACGACAAGGCGATGACCAAGGATCTCAAGGACCTCGCCGACAATTGCGGCACATTGGGCGAGGAATATCTGCCCGAAGTGCTGGCACGCGCAGGCGAATAAGCGTCAGCCGGGCAGCGATGTCAGCGTGTCGACGGTCAGCACCTGGGGCAGGATCACAGGCTCCTGGCCCGGTGCATACCAGACATAGAGCGGCACGCCCGAGCGGCCCTGCGCTTCGAGATAGCGGCTGATCTCGGCATCGCGCCGGGTCCAGTCGCCTTCCAGTACCACCACGCCTGCCTGTTTGAACGCCGCTGCGGTCGCCTCGCGCTGGATCGCGGCGGCCTCGTTCGCCTTGCAGGTGATGCACCAGTCGGCGGTGAAATAGGCGAAGACCGGGGTGTTGGCGGCGCGCAATTCGGCGAGCCTGGCCTCGCTGAACGGCTGGGCGGGAAGCGTCGCGTCGGCGGTGCGGGCCGAGGCGGACGGTGCGGCATCGATCGGCAGCGCAACGATTGCGGCGACCGCCACCGCCAGCGCGGGGGCGAGTGCGATCCAGCCGCTCCTGCCCGCGCTCTGCCGCGCGCCCAGCCACCAGAGCAGTAACGCCAGCGCCATCGCGGCAGCCAGGCCGAAGAGAACGCCGGTATTGCCCGTCTGCTGGCCGAGCAGCCAGACCAGGGCGAGCGCGGTGAGGAACATCGGTACCGCCATGATGCGGCGGAACGTCCCCATCCACGCGCCGGGGCGCGGCATCATCCGCCGCAGCGCGGGCACGAAGCCGATCGCGAGAAAGGGCAGCGCAAGGCCGAGGCCCAGCCCGGCAAAGACCAGCAGCGCGGCGGGCACGGGCAGGATCAGCGCGGTGCCCATAGCGGCGGCCATGAACGGCGCGGTGCAGGGCGTCGCGACAAAAGCGGCGAGCGCGCCGGTCCAGAATGATCCGGCCGCGCCGCCCTTTGATGCTAGATCCGAGCCTGCAGAAATGGTGGCGAACTCGAACAGGCCAGCCAGGTTGAACGATATCGCGGTGACCAGCAGCAACAGGCCCAGGATGATGCGCGGATCCTGCAGCTGGAAGGCCCAGCCGATCTGCTCCCCG
>CAXRCQ010000003.1:0-3970 GCA_964228845.1 Blastomonas sp. | reverse complement strand
CTGCACCTCAAGACCGATATCGAGAATATCGCGGCGAGCGGGGCGACGGTGTCGGGGCTGAGAAGGCGCTGATCGCGAGCGCTGTTGCCCCCTCTCCCAGCTCCGGCTAGGCAGCAAGCTGCCAAGCCTGCGCAACCCTCTCCCTCGAGGGGAGAGGGATATCAGCCGTGCGAACCGCAAACCTTCTCCCTTGATGGGAGAAGGATACGAAGCCTTGCCTCGCGAAGCGGGGCTAGGCGGAGTTGGATGAGGGTGACGCGCACGAAAGATGACGCATTTTCACCCTCACCCAGCTTCGACTAATTCGCTTCGCTCACAAGTCTTCACAGCCCTCTCCCTCAAGGGAGAGGGATTGAACATCGCCCACAAAAAACCGGCCCTCCCGTTGGCGGGAGAGCCGGTCCTTTGAATTCAGCCAGGCTGGATCAGAAGATCACACCTTGTCGCCGAACGCGCCCTTGACGTCGCCGCTGAGCTTCTGGGTCTTGCCCTTGAGCTGCTGCGCCTCGCCTTCGGCTTCGAGTTCGGGATTGTTGGTGGCGGCACCGATGCCTTCCTTGACCTTGCCGGTCAGATCGTTGGCAATACCTGCAGCCTTGTCCTTGAGTTCACCCATTTTCATGCTCCTTCATTCAGCAAGCGGGGGGACTTGCTTTCGGAAGTATTTACGCGGATCATGAAAACGCGTTCCCGGCGAGGCGCAGGATTTCCTTCCATTCGTCGCATGTTACCGCCGCGACCGAGAGCCGCGACTGGCGCAGGATCGCCATGTCGGCGAGCTTCGGATTGGCCTTGAGCGCTGCAAGCGTGACCGCGCGCTTGAGCGGCTCGACCGGCTGCACCTTCACCGCGACCCAGCGCCCGCTCTCGTCCTTGGGGTCGGGAAAGGCAGGCTCGCTCACGCGCATGATCCCCACGACCTCAAGGCCCGTGCGCGAGTGATAGAACAGCGCCAGATCGCCCTCGCGCATCGCCTTCAGGTTGTTCGCCGCCTGGGCGTTGCGCACCCCGTCCCATATCCCCTCGCCGTCGCGGACCAGATGGTGCCAGCCATATTCTTCGGGTTCGGACTTCATCAGCCAATATTGGGTCATGATTTTTCCCGCCTGAGCGCCTAAGGGAGCGCATCGCTCGAACTTCGAGACTCAGCTATTGCGGACCGCATCATGATACAACTGCCCATTCTCTCGCTCACCGACGAACCTGCCGCGCTCGCGCAGAAGCTCGGCGACAGTTTCTCGACCTATGGTTTTGCGATGATCAGGGATCATGGCCTCGACCCTGCGCTGGTGCGCCAGGGCTGGGACAAGACGGCGGAATTCTTCGCGCTGCCCACCGAGGAAAAGCGCCGCTATTACGACGCGCAAGCCGGCGGCCAGCGCGGATATACCCCGTTCGGCACCGAGATCGCCAAGGATGCCAAGGCGCACGATCTCAAGGAATTCTGGCATGTCGGGCGCGAGATCGACCCGGCCAGCCCGATCGCGCACACCATGCCGAAAAATGTCTGGCCCGATCACCCCGCGCATTTCCGCGAGACCTTCGAGCCGCTGTTCGCCGAGTTCGACCGGGTCGGCAACATCATCCTGTCGCGCATCGCGGTCTATCTGGGGCTCGATGCGAACTGGTTCGAACCTGCGGTGCACGAGGGCAATTCGATCCTGCGCCTGCTCCACTATCCGCCGATGGACGCGAGCCAGGGCGAGGAAGGCGCGATCCGCGCGGGCGCGCACGAGGATATCAACCTCATCACGCTGCTGTTGGGAGCCGAGGAAGGCGGGCTCGAGATCCTCGCCAAGGACGGATCATGGATCGACATGCGCCCGCCCGAAGGCGCGCTGGTGGTCAATGTAGGCGACATGCTGCAGCGGCTGACCAACCATGTGCTGCCCTCGACCACGCACCGCGTGCGCAATCCTGCGGGCGACCGCGCGCGCTACAGCCGCTATTCGATGCCCTTCTTCCTGCACCTGCGATCGGACTTCCCGATCCGCACGCTGCCCGGATGCATCAGCGCCGAGCGGCCCAACCGTTACCCCGATGCGATCCTGGCCGATGACTATCTGCACGAGCGGCTGGTCGAGATCGGCCTGGTCAAGGCCTGAGCCTGGCTGAACCTGTGCGCGGCGGGGGCTCAGTCTCCGCCGCAGCCGCCACAGCCGCTGCATCCGCTATCGCTGCTGCATCCGCTGTCGCCGCCCGAATCACCGCCGGAATCGCCGTCCCAGCCGCCTTCCGCGCCGCCGCCGCCGAAATCGCCGCCGCCTGCCGCAAAGGCAGCGCCCCCCGCTGAGGCTGCGCCACCGCCGCCCGACCAGCCGTCGAAGCTGCTGCTGTCCGAACTGCCCGAACCGCTGTCGTCGCGCCGCTTGCGCCGATCCGCCGGGGCCGAGTCCGAATACACCACCCGCCGCACGCCGCGCCACAATTTGCGCAGGATCGCCGCGATCACCGCTCCGAACAGCAACAGCATCACCAGGCCGATCAGCGCATCGAACAGGCTGGTCGATCCGCTGGTGCGCGTCACTTCGCTAACCTTGCTGGCCGCCAGCGCCGTGCAGGCCGCGAGCAAGGCTGCACCGCCGGCCATGCCCGCAATCGACACCGCCTTGCGCGGCAGCAGATAATGGCGGGTGCGGTCAACCCATTGATAGCGCGTGCCGAACCGGATGTCCGATGGTGGCCAGATCTCGCTCGGCGGCTCCTCGCCGAACGTCTCGCGATAGCGTTGCAGCGTCTGGGCATAGAGCGCGCGATACTTGCGCCCCTCGGACGCGCCGCCCGCAGTCGGGCCGTGATGCAGCGGCCGCCCGATGATCCGCGCGCACAGTTCTTCCCAGTAATGCCGGGTATAGGCCAGATGCAGATGCCAGGCCTGGTCGACCTGATCCGACGGGGTAACCTCGCCACTGCCGGTCGCAGCGAGATAGAGGAAACGGCGATATTCGGTCATTACCGCTTCGGCATGGCGGCGCGACCAGCCATTTTCGCGCGCCAGCCGCCGGGTAAAGCTCAGCGCCGCGCCCGGAGGCTCGATGCGCATCTCGACCAGCGCCTGCCATATCGGATCCTCGACCATCACCGCCCCTCCCGCCGCTTTGGTGGAATGAGGCTATCGAGTCCCGGTGGCCGGGGCAATCACCAAATGTAAAACAAAAATGGGAGCATCGCGCACGATGCTCCCAGTCTTGAGAGTGGTGCAGAAGATAGAGTGGAGAGGATGGGTCAGCGGCGCACACGCGCGCGCGTTTCCAGATCGGTCAGACGCTGGTCGAGATAGGCGCGGTCATCGGCGCTGGCATTGAGCCGCGCATAGGCCGCTTCCAGCCGCGTCAGATCCTCATGCTCTACCCGAAGCTGCGCCTGGGCGCTGGCCGACAGGCCGCTTGATGGCAGCGCGCGGGCGATCGCATCGAGGCGTGAACGCGGAGTCATGGCGGGCGTGCTGCCGCCGCCGGTCGAGGCCATATCCCCCACCCGCGCGTCGAGCGCCTCGAGCCGGGTATAGAGATCGTCGCGCTCCTGATCGGTGATGCGGCCGTCGCGCAGGTAATTGGCCTCGGTGCGCACCAGATTGGCGTAATCGGTCTTCAGCCGCGCGCCCGCGACGCGGGTGATCCGGCGCGCGTTGACCGAGGCATCGACGCGCTGGTTGAACTCGGCCTGACCATCGGTGATCGAAATGCCGATATCGCTGCCCGCGTCGTCGCCATAGCCGCCATCGGCGATCACCTGGGTCAGCCGGCCATAGCGATCGGCCAGATCCTCGCGCTCCTGCGTGGTGAAGCGCCGGTCCGCACCATAGCGCGCCTCGAGCTGGACGAGATCATAATAGATCCTATGCAGGCCGGATCGGCTATGCCGTTGTTCCGTCAAACCTCACGGAGAACGCTACATGGAGAACTCGTCGTCAGATTACTGCCCCAAGACTTCTGTCATTGTCAGCGTTGAGCTCAGCAAGCGCAACTGG
>CAXRCQ010000002.1:0-3192 GCA_964228845.1 Blastomonas sp. | reverse complement strand
TATCAGGAATCGGGCCGCGCAGGCCGCGATGGCGAACCGGCAGAGGCGCATCTTTTTTGGGGATCGGAAGATTTCATCCGCGCCCGCATGCGCATCGCCGAGATCGAGCCCGAACGCCAGTCGGGCGAGCGCGCGCGCATCGCCGCGCTGGGCGCACTGGTCGAGACCGGCGGCTGCCGCCGCGCCGTGCTGCTGCGCCATTTTGGAGAGTCGCCGCCCGAGACCTGCGGCAATTGCGACAACTGCCTGAGCCCGCCCGACAGCGTCGATGCCACGCAGACTGCGCGCAAGCTGCTCTCTGCGGTCTATCGCACAGGTCAGAGCTTCGGTCTCGGCCATGTCGAGGCGGTTCTGCGCGGGCAGAATACCGACAAGGTGCAGCAGCGCGGGCATGACCGGCTGTCGGTTTTCGGCATTGTCGATGGCGAAGAGGCGCTGCTGCTCAAGCCGGTCGCGCGCGCACTGCAGGTGCGCGATGCGCTCGCGACCAACGAGCATGGCGGGCTGATGCTGGGTCCGGAGGCGCGCGCGATCCTGCGCGACGAGGTGCAACTGCCGCTGGTGCTGCCGCCCAAGCGCGCGCGGCGTGGACGTCGCGGCGGCGATACGGTCAATCCTGTCAGCAACCCCCTGTTCGAGGCGCTTCGCGCGTGCCGTCGCGATCTGGCGCAGGAGGCCGGCGTGCCTCCCTATGTCATTTTCCACGACAGCACCTTGCGCGAGATGACCGAGCGCCTGCCGCAGACGATGGACGCGCTCTCACGCATTTCCGGCATCGGCACCCGCAAGCTGGAGGCCTATGGCGAGGCGTTCCTGCGCGTATTAAAGGAGCATGGCTGAGATATTGACATCTCTAGTGTCAAAATATAGCGTTTCCGCAAAAGCTCACAGAGAGGATCCGCCATGGCCGAGCCCTTTACCGTCTTGAACGAGGTGTTCCCAGGAAGTCCCGAAACGCTGGCAGGCATGATGCAACCAGGACCGGACGGACCGATCTTCATGATTAACCTGCTGAAGTTCAAGGACAAGGCGGTGTACGAGGATGGTCGCGAAACCGACCTTACCGGGCGCGAAGCTTATATGATCTACGGTAATGCCGTTGCGAAGCTGCTGCCCAAGTTCGGCGGGGTCGCGATGTTCGTGGCGGACGTCACATTTCTCTCGCTCGGTCAGGTCGGAGAGCTGTGGGACGAGGTGGCGATCGGCGTCTATCCGAAGCGCGCAGACATGGTCCGCATGTCGATGTCCGAAGAATGGCGCGAGATCGCGGTGCATCGCAGCGCCGGGCTTGACGGCCAGCTCAATATCGAAACCGTGCTGTCCGAAGAGGGCAAGGGCATGCCCTGGATGCAGCAGATCCTTTCGATGGTCGGTAGCAAGGGGTGACATAGGCTCGAACTGGGGATAAGCGCATGTCCATGATCCAGTCAGCACCACCGCGTCACCCGGATGGACGCAAGCAGCGCAGCGAACGCAGCCGCCAGGCGATTGTCGATGCGATGCTCGACATCATCATGGCCGGCAAGATGGAGCCCAGCGCAGCCGAGATCGCCGAAAAGGCGGGTGTCAGCCCGCGCACGGTGTTTCGCCATTTCGAGGAAATGGACAGCCTGTACAGCGAAATGACCGAGCGCATGGAAGCGGAGATCATGCCGATCATCCAGCAGCCCTTTACCGGCGAAGGCTGGCGGGCGCAGCTCGAACAGTTGCTGGAACGGCGCGCGCTGATCTACGAGCGGGTGATGCCGCTCAAGATCGCTGCGAGCATCCGACGGTTCGGCTCCGATTATCTCATGCTCAATTACGAACGTTTCGTCCATCTTGAGCGGACCGGGTTGGAAGGCGTTCTTCCCGACACAGTGCGCAAGGACGCGACGCTGTTTTCCGCGATCGAGATGTGCGCAGGCTTCCAGACCTGGCGACGGCTTCGCCAGGATCAGGGGCTCAGTACCGATCAGGCTGCGGCCGTGGTGCGGCTGACGATTTCCCGGCTGGTGGACTAGGTCTCATGCGGGCGGCGTTGCTGGCGACCTGCGGCTTCGCCCTGCTCGCCGCCGCGTGCAGCCCGCCAGTTGAAGAAGCAGCGGCTCCGACCAGCCTGGCTCGGCGCGAATGCCCTGCCGATGCGTTCGAGCAAGGCAAGTTCATCACCCTCCCCTCGGGCTCTTATGTCAAAGGGGCCGATCCGCTCTATCCCGAAGAGCGCCCGTCGATCCGGCTAAGCGTCGAGGGCTTTGCGATCCAGGCGCATGAAGTGACCAACGACCAGTTCGCCGCGTTCGCCAAGGCGACCGGCTATGTCACCGAAGCCGAGAAGGCCGCGACCAGCGAAGACCCGGCAGCGGGATCGGCCGGGTTCCTCCGCGATGCCAGGGGCAGGAACGGCCGATGGGTGTTGCGCAAGGGTGCGACCTGGCGCGCACCCGAAGGACCCGGCTCGACCATCGAGGGCAAGGGCCGCCATCCGGTCGTGCACGTGACACTCGCCGATGCACGCGCCTATGCGAAATGGGCAGGAGGTCGTCTGCCGAGCGAGGAGGAATGGGAATATGCCGCAAGCAGCGGCCTGCCCGACCCTGCCAACCGCTTTTCCGGTGCGATCGATGACAAGGGCGTGCCACGCGCCAACCACTGGCAGGGTGTGTTTCCGATCAAGGACGAGGGTAAGGATGGCTTTTCCGGCACCGCGCCCGCAGGCTGCTTCCCTGCCGATCGCAACGGCGTGCACGACCTGATCGGCAATGTCTGGGAATGGACCGACAGCCCCGCCGATGACGCGCGCATGATCATCAAGGGCGGGAGCTGGCTGTGCGCGGCGAATTTCTGTGCGCGCTACCGTCCCGCTGCTCGACAGCCGCAGGAGAATGACTTCTCCTCCAACCATATCGGCTTCCGCATCATTCGCGACGGCGCAGCGCCAGCCCCAGGAACAGCGCAATAAGCGGCACCGCGACCAGCACGGCATAGCTTTCCGGCGGATGATGATCGCCGGGTTTCAGGACCCAGAAGCTCAGGACGTGCAGCGACTTTTCCAGCAGCAGCAGCGTGAGCGCCAGCGGCACCAGAGCGCGATACATGAGGCCGATAGCGAGCATCATCAGCCCCCAGGCGATCTGCGTTGCCCCTGCCCAGGCAAATATCGAGACGATGCGAGCGGCGTCCGACGACAGATCGATCCCCGCAATCACCCCT
>CAXRCQ010000001.1:0-2313 GCA_964228845.1 Blastomonas sp. | reverse complement strand
GGTCCCCCTCCCCTTGCAGGGGAGGATTTTTGGCAACGCCTCACTGCCCTGCCGGATTGACCACCTCCTGGTTGAACCGTTGCGCCAGCACCACGAAATTGGTCACCTCGCGCCGCAGCGTTCCGCGCTTCACGCCGAAATCGCTGATCAGATACCGCGCCACGAACGGTTCGCCGGCGACCGACACCCCCGCCTTGCTGAACTCGTACAACCGGTTGAAGTCGCTTGCGGCCTGAACGAGATTCTGCGTGTTGCGCTCGGCCGGCTTGGGCCAGAAAGCGAGCATGTACAGCCCCTGGCACTGGTTGGGCTGGCCCGGCGGGCAGGCGGTGAAGAACATGTTGATGCGCAACTGTCCGAAGCTCGCCTCGACATAAGCGCGACCTTCGGGCGTCTGGCGGTCGGCGATGGTCACGCCACTGCCGAACGGGGCCAGGATCTCGCGCACGCTGGTCGGAGTGAAGGCATTGACCTCGACCCGGTCGTCGGCATTGCCCTGCTGCTGCTGGGCCGCTACGGGCACCACCGCCATCAGCGCGAGCCCTGCTGCCAGCCCGGCGCGAATCCCCCTGCTCGATATTGCCATCTTGTCGCTCCATCCCGCTCCATCGGACCCGGCGGCATCATAAGCGGTGTGCAGCGGCGCTTGCAACCGCCGGATATTTCTTGATCGGCTCGCTTGGAAACCGCAGCGACAACGGTAATGACAGTGCCATAGAGAGTCGTTAAGAGCTTAAAATGAGCACTATCGAAACGATCATCACGCAGCTTGCCGACCATTACGAGCGGTCGGTCCACAGTCTCCAGAGCGCGATCCGCGCCTTTGTCGAGAACGGCACGCCGCCCGATCCCGCGCTGCGCAGCAATGGGGCCTTCAGCTATCCTTGCCTGCGCATCGAATATGACGGCGACGAGCGCGGCCCCGCGCCGGGCCTGTCCTTCGGCCGCCTCAACGCGCAGGGCGTGTACACGACCACGGTCACCCGCCCGCGCATGTTCGCCGACTATCTGACCGAACAGCTCACGCTGCTCAGCGAGAATTACGACGTCGTGATGTCGGTGGGGCCGAGCGACAATGAAATACACTTCCCCTATGTGCTCGATGGCATTTCGGGCCCGGAACTCGGCGGCATCACCCCGCTTGAACTGGCGCGCTATTTTCCGACCACCGAGCTTGCCGATATCGGCGACGAGATTGCCGACGGCTTCCTGTCGTTCGGCCATGGCAACGAGCGTCCGCTGTCGCTGTTCGACGGCCTGCGCACCGATTTCTCGCTGGCGCGGTTGCGACACTATACCGGCACCCCGCCGGAGCATGTCCAGCGCTTCATCCTGTTCACCAACTATCACCGCTATGTCGATGAATTCGTTGGCTGGGCGTGCAGCCAGATCGGCAAGGGCCATTACACCGCACTGTCTGGCGCAGGAGGCCTGTACACCGACCAACCGGGTGCCGACCCCAGCCAGCTGGTCGCGGACAGCGCCTGGCGGAGGCACCAGATGCCCGCCTATCACCTGATCGCGCCCGATTTCGGTGGCATCACGCTGGTCAATATCGGCGTCGGCCCGTCCAACGCCAAGACAATCACCGATCACCTCGCGGTGCTGCGCCCCGAAGTCTGGCTGATGATCGGGCATTGCGGTGGCCTGCGCCCCACCCAGCGGATCGGCGACTATGTGCTCGCGCACGCCTATCTGCGCGACGACCATATCATGGACGATGTGCTGCCGCCTGAAATCCCCATTCCGCCGATCGCCGAGATCCAGCAGGCGCTCGCCGGCGCGGCCGAGGAAATCTCCGGCACCAGCGGCGCAGACCTCAAGCGGCGGATGCGCACCGGCACCGTCGTCACCACCGACGACCGCAACTGGGAATTGCGCTATTCGACCAGCGCGCTGCGCTTCTCTCAATCGCGCGCGGTCGCGATCGACATGGAAAGCGCCACCATCGCCGCGCAGGGCTATCGCTTCCGCGTGCCATACGGAACGTTGCTGTGTGTGTCGGACAAGCCTCTGCACGGCGAACTCAAGTTGCCCGGCCAGGCGAATCGCTTCTACGAGGAGGCCATCGCCGCGCACATGCAGATCGGCATCCGCACCTGCGAAATGCTGCGCGGGGAGAGCAATTCGCTGCACAGCCGCAAGCTGCGCGCGTTCAACGAGCCGCCGTTCCGCTAACGACGGCACCTGACAAGCCGCGCCAATCAAAAGGGTCGCAAGGGACGAGCCGGACTCAACCCATTGCGGCCCTTGATTTTTCTGCCCTGCCGTTACCGTAACATCTGCATATATTTGCAGGTATGTATTGACCTA